>JAISTY010000190.1 GCA_031272375.1 Opitutaceae bacterium
CGCGCATGGTGCGCATGCCGAGGGCGCGGGCTTTTTCGCGGAGGACGGAGGCGCCGGCGTGGTCGTAGATCATGCGTTGGATTTCCTCGTTGACGGTGAAGATTTCAAAGATGCCCATGCGGCCGCGGTAGCCGGTGCCGTTGCAATGGGGGCAGCCGTCGCCTTTGGCGAAGGAGGCGTTGGCGGCCTGGGAGGGGTTGATATTGAGGGAGCGCAGTTCCTTGGAGTCCGGGGAGTGGGGTTTTTTGCATTGTTTGCAGATTTTGCGGACGAGGCGCTGGGCGAGGACGGCGCGGAGGGAGGTGGAGACGAGGAAGGGCTTGACGCCGATGTCAATGAGGCGGGTGACGGCGCCTGGGGCGTCGTTGGTGTGGAGGGTGGAGAAGACCATGTGGCCGGTGAGGGAGGCGTTGATGGCGATTTCGGCGGTTTCGAGGTCGCGGATTTCGCCGACCATGACGATGTTGGGGGCCTGGCGGAGCATGGCGCGGAGGGCGGAGGCGAAAGTCATGCCGACCTCGTGGCGGACGGGGACCTGGTTGATGCCGCCGAGCTGGTATTCGACGGGGTCTTCGACGGTGATGATTTTGCGGTCGGGTTTGTTGATGAAGTGGAGGCAGGAGTAGAGGGTGGTGGTTTTGCCGGAGCCTGTGGGGCCGGTGACGAGCATGATGCCGTCGGGGAGGGAGATGAGGCGTTCCATTTGTTTCTGGTCGTCGGTGAGGAAGCCGAGTTCGGGGAGGCCGAGCTGGAGGCCCTCCTTGTCGAGGATGCGCATGACGATGGATTCGCCGTGGGCGGTGGGGAGGGAGGAGACGCGGAGGTCGAGGGAGCGGTTGGCGAGGTTGATCTGGATGCGGCCGTCCTGGGGGATGCGTTTTTCGGCGATGGAGATGTTGGCCATGATCTTGAGGCGGGAGATGATGGCGAGCTGGAGGCGTTTGGGGGGATTTTCGACCTCCATGAGGACGCCGTCTATGCGGTAGCGGACGCGGAAGCGTTTTTCGAGGGGTTCGAGGTGGATGTCGGAGGCGCGGCGCTGGATGGCCTCGATGATGATTTGGTGGACGAGTTTGATGATGGGGGCGTCCTCCTCGGAGGCGTTTTCGTGGCCGGAGAGGGTGGTTTCGACGCTGGCGACATCTGGGCTGTCGGCGGGGGCGATTTCGGAGACGTCCCTGCCGTAGTAGCGTGTGATGGCGGCGCGGATGTCGGGTTCGGGAGCGAGGCAGGGTTCGACGTTGAGGCGGACGACGTGGTGGAGGTTGTCAATGACGTCAACGTCGAGGGGGTCGGCGATGGCGACGCGGAGGGTGTTGCCGTGTCTGGCGATGGGGAAGACGCAGTGGCGGTGGGCGAGGGCTGGGGGAATGAGGGACATGGCCTCGTTGGAGAGGGTGCGGAGGGCGGCGATGTCCACGAGGGGCATGTTGAACTCGGCGGCGAGGAGGCGGCAGAGGGTGGTCCAGTCGGTGGCGCCGTCGGCGACGAGCTGGTCCACGAGGCGCGGGCGGGCCTTTGTGAGGTCGGTTTGGGCGTCAATTCTGGCGCGGGCGGCGGCGACTTGGGCCTCTGAGAGGGCGCCTTTTTCGAGGGCGAGCTGGATGGTGAAGTCGTCGGGGGCGGGCATGAGGCGGGAGGCTTGGAGATCGTGAGGGGCGGGCAAGCGGGTGGAGTTGGTAATTTTGGAGGGAGTGGCGGGTTGTCAGCGGTTGAGGCCCATGAGGAATTCGGCGTTGGTGGTGGTTTTTTTGAGGCGTTGGATGAGCATGTCCATGGCTTCGACGGCCGGGATGCCCTGCATGGCGCGGCGGAGGCCGTAGACGCGGAGCATTTCGTCGGGGTGGTAGATAAGCTCCTCCTTGCGGGTGCCGGAGCGGTCAATGTTGATGGCTGGGAAGATGCGTTTGTCGGAGAGGCCGCGGTCGAGGTGGAGTTCCATGTTTCCGGTGCCTTTGAACTCCTCGAAGATGATTTCGTCCATTTTGGAGCCTGTGTCTATGAGGGCGGTGCCGAGGATGGTGAGGGAGCCGGCGCCCTCGATGTTTCTGGCGGAGCCGAAGAAGCGTTTGGGTTTTTGGAGGGCGTTGGATTCGAGGCCGCCGGTCATGATTTTGCCGGAGTTGGAGGCGAGGGCGTTGTAGGCGCGCGCGAGGCGGGTGATGGAGTCGAGGAGGATGACGACGTGCTGGCCGGTTTCGACGAGGCGTCTGGCTTTTTCGATGACCATTTCGGCGGCGTGGACGTGGCTTTCGGGGGCCTCGTCGAAGGTGGAGGCGACGATTTCGCCCTTTGTGTGGCGTTTGAAGTCGGTGACCTCCTCCGGGCGCTCGTCCACGAGGAGGATGATGAGGAGGTGTTCGGGGAAGTTGTGGGAGATGGAGTTGGCGATGTTTTTGAGGAGGACGGTTTTTCCGGTGCGCGGGGGTGCGACGATGAGGCCGCGTTGTCCGAAGCCGACGGGGGTGAGGAGGTCAATGGCGCGCATGGAGATGTCCTTTGTGTGGACGCCCGGGGCCTCGAGGAGGATGCGTTGGAGTGGGTAGTAGGGTTCGAGTTCGGTGAAGTCCTTGAGGGCGGAGATGTCGGCGGGTGGGAGGCCCATGACGGATTTGATGGCGATGGCGGCCGGGCAGAGTTCGCCCTCGCGGGTGGGATGGATGAGGGCCTCGATTTTGTGGCCGCGTTTGAGGCCGTAGCGTTTGACGAGGCTTGGGGGGACGTAGGTGTTTTCGGGGAGGTAGCGGTAGGCGTTGTAATCGTGGACAAGGAAGCCGTGGCCCTTGTCGGTGAGGTCGAGCCAGCCGGCGTCGAAGAGGGGGGTGTTGGTATCGCCGAAGTGTTTCATGAGGGCGGCGAGGAGCTGGCGGCGGCCGGGGACGCCCTCGGTTTTGAGGGCGAGGGAGGCGGCGAGATCGGAGAGTTCGCGGAGGGATTTGGCGTAGAGCTGGGAGAGGTTGACGGGGGCGGCGTCCGGGTTGGCGGCGGCTTGTTGGGCGGCGAGGGCGTCAAGGGCGTCGAGGTCGGCGAAGCGAGCGGGGTCGGGGAGGTTGCCGGTGGGGAGGGCGTCGAG
>JAISTY010000066.1 GCA_031272375.1 Opitutaceae bacterium
GCCGACACAACAATCAGTCCAAGCCCCAAATCCGGCGCGGCTTTTGCCGCTATCTCTTTCAAGACCGGCTCATATTTCTGGCCGGCAGCCAGTAGTCAGCGCAACACTTCAGAGGGAGGCGGAGGAGACGGAGGCTGGTGCGGGCATGGCTGGGGATATGCAGGGGTTGGCTCGGGAAAACCCGCCCATGGCTCTGTTTTTACGGCGTGGGCCTGCGGTGGTTTTTGAACTTGGACGGGCCTGTCGTCTCCTCCGCCGCCGGGAAAAGCTGCTGCTTGATCTGCTCCTTGTTCAACAACCCCTCTATCGCCTCGTAGGCGCGCGCGTTGTCCTTTTCCGCGTCACCCGTCAAAATAATCGGCCGCAGGAAGAAAATCAGATCCGTGCGCTCGTTCTTCTTGGAACGCGACCCCAGCAAATCCCCGATAAACGGTATCGGCCCGAGCCGGTTCGTGCTCTTCGTCTCCTTCCGCTCCTGCATCCCGCCAAGAACAATAATGTCCCCGTTCCGCGCCGTGACATAAGACTGCGTCTCGCGCCGCCCCACAACCGGCTGGTCGTTCTGGTCAATTTTAACCGTGTCCACCTGCTGCTCAACCTTCTGCTTCACAAGCATTTGCACCGACCCGTCCTTCCCTATCAGCGGTGTCACCGTGAGCCGGATGCCAATGTCCAGCATCGAAACCGTCGAACGGTAGCCCGACGACACCCCTGACGCCGCCGTGTCGTTCAAATAACTGCTGATCACCGGCATCTGTTTGCCGACAAATATGAACGCCTCCTTGTTGTGCGAGGTGACGATGCTCGGCGTCGAAAGAATCGTGCTGATCCCCTTCCGCGGCTGGCTCGTAAGCCCGATGATGCCCGAAAGACTCCCGAACGAACCGTCCCGCTTCGCAAACTCCGCGCTCCCCGCAAGCCCCTCCGCCGTCTCGTTCGACCCGCCCACATTGAACCCAGGGCCCGAAAAACTGAACCCCACCAACCGGCTCCCCATCACCTCCAACCCCAACGCGTCTATGCCCGACGCCTTGTTGTCCGACAACGTCACCTCCGCCACGACCACCTCGATGCGCACCTGCGGCAGATTCAAATCGAGCTTCTCAATGAGATCCTTCACGAGCGCGATGTCGTTGGCCGTGCCGGTGATGACAACGGCGTTGGACCGCTCGTCGGCGACAACGGAGAGCAGCGGCGAAAAATCGGAGGTGGGCCCCTGCCCCGGCGCGGAAACGGTCTTGATGGTCGTCGGCGCGGCGGGCGCGGGCGCCGCGGTCTTCGCGGCGGCCGCCTTCGTGTTCGCCGCCGCCTTCGTGTTGGTCTTCGCCGCGGCGGGCTGCGCGCCGACGGTCGTCGTCGTCGTCTGCGTCCGCTTGTTCGCCCCCGCGCGGTTCGCCGCCGCGATCTGACCGGAAATCAGCTCCGTCAACCGCTTGGTGACGTCCTTGGCGTCGGCGTTGTTCAGATAAACGACGGCGTTGACCGTCACCGGCTCGGCCTTCGCGTCGAGCCGCTCGATCAGCTGCTTGAAAAACGGGTGCCGCCGCTCGTCCACAAGCACGATGATCTGGTTGGTGCGGTCGTCCGCCGAAAGCGTGAACTGGCTGCCCACCTGCGTCTGCGCCGGCCCCTGCAAAACCGCCTGGAGCCGCGGAAGCAGCTCGGTGGGCTTGGCGTTCTCAAGCACGCAAAAAAGCGGCTTCAGGTGCAGGTCGGCGGGCTGGTCCACCTGCTTCACAATGCGCTCGATGCGCTGCAGGTCGGCGACCGAGCCCGTCACCATGAAGGAATTCGTGTTCGTGAACAAAACCGCCCCGCCCACCTGCGCGTTCAGCATGGTGTTCAGCTGCGGGATGATGTCGGACGCCTTCAGGTAGGAGAGGGAGAAAATCTTCGACGCGCTCCGCCCCGTCGCCGGCAGCTCCAGCGTCGAGCCTTCAATCAGCTCCGGCCCCTCGAACTTCGCCTTGTTGGCCAGCTCCACAATCTTCAGATAACGCGTCCCCATCGGCACCACGCCGATGTTGTTCAAAGCGAGAACCGACTCCATCGCGCGCACCGCCTCCGCCTTCGTGACCGGCGTCGTGATGTTCAACGTGATCATCGCCGCCGGCAACGCCTGCGGCCGCAACACCACGCGCCCCGTCCACGCCTCCAGCCGGTCGAGCACAAGGTCGAGCGGCGCGTCGCGCAGACGCAGGGAGTCAATCAGCTCCTCCTTCGGCGCGCCGCCGGCCTCCGGCAGCAGCAGCGAGGCCAGCGAGGGCAGCCCGGCGGGCGTCTCCGCGGCCGTCACGGGCGCCGGCGCAACCGTCGCGGCGGCGGCTTGTCGCGGCGGAACCGGCGGTTCGGCGGCGGGGGCGGGGGCAAAAAACAAGGCGGCGGCAATCGGCGGGAGAAGAGGGAGGCGCATGGCGGTTTTCAAAAGGGTCGGGCGGATGGAGTTCGCGGGCGGCGGAGGGCGGGATGAGAGGCAATCAAGGTGTGTTTGTAAAGGAGGCTGTGCCGCGCCGCCGCGGGAGAGCCTTCCCAGACGCCCCCGCGCCCGGCCGGTTTCGCCCACGCCTCCGTTTTCCAACTTGCGACACCCCGCCTCCCCTCCAACCGTCCCGCCCGCATGGGCAACTCCTTCGGCCTCCTCTTCCGCGTCACCACCTTCGGCGAAAGCCACGGGCCCGCCATCGGCGCCGTCATTGACGGCTGCCCGCCCCGCCTCCCCCTCGAACCCGCCGACATCCAGTCCGAACTCGACCGCCGCCGCCCCGGACAAAGCGACCTCTCCTCGCCCCGCGCCGAGGCCGACCGCGTCGAAATCCTCTCCGGCCTCTTCCAGGGCAAAACCACCGGCGCCCCACTCGCCTTCCTCGTCCGCAACACCGACCACCGCCCCTCCGCCTACACCGAAATCGCCGCCGCCTTCCGCCCCTCCCACGCCGACTTCGCCTGGTGGAAAAAATTCGGCATCCGCGACCCTAACGGCGGCGGCCGCTCCTCCGCCCGCGAAACCATCGCCCGCGTCGCCGCCGGCGCCGTCGCCAAAAAAATCCTCGCCGCCTCCGGCGTCGAAATCCGCGCCTTCACCACCCGCATCCACGACATCGCCGCCCCCGGCGCCGCCCTTGAAAACTTCCCCTCCCTCGCCGAGGTCGAGGCCAACGCCGCCCGCTGCCCCCACCCCGAAACCGCCGCCGCCATGATCGAACGCGTCAAAGCCGTCCGCGCCGAAGGAGACTCCGTCGGCGGTGTCGTCGAGTGCCGCGCCCGCGGCGTCCCCGCCGGCCTCGGCGAACCCGTCTTCGACCGCCTCGACGCCGACCTCGCCAAGGCCATGCTCTCCATCCCCGCCTCCAAGGGCTTCGAAATCGGCGCCGGCTTCGGCGGCAGCTTGTCCCGCGGCAGCTTGTTGAACGACCCCTTCGGCAGCGCCAACGGCCAAATCCGCCCGCTCTCCAATAACTCCGGCGGCGTCCAGGGCGGCATCAGCAACGGCGCCGAAATCCGCTTCCGCGTCGCCTTCAAACCCACCCCCACCATCGCCCTCCCCCAACAAACCGTGGACACCTCCGGCAACCCCGTCGAACTCGCCGCGCGCGGCCGCCACGACCCCTGCGTCGTCCCGCGCGCCGTCGTCATCGTCGAGGCCATGACCGCCCTCGTCCTCCTCGACCACCTCCTCCGCCAAACCGCCCGAACCCGCTCCCTCTGACATGCCCACAACGGAGCCGCCCGCCTCATCCAAACCGCTCGTCTACGCCGTCCTCGGCGCCGCCGGCTCCGACCGCCGCGAAATCGTCGCCGACCTCATCGCCGCCGGCCTCGAGGACGCCGGACAAGTCGCCGTCCTGCTCTCCGAAAACGAAACCGCCGCGCCCGCGGACGCCTCCCTCGCCGGGCTGTCGCGCGTCGCCCGCTGGTCGTGGGAACCGTCCGCCGGACGCGACCGCGCCGTGGCCGCCGGAAAAATCCGCGCCGCCCTCCCCGAGGGAACCGCGGTGGCGTTTCTCATCACCGACGGACGCGCGAACCCCGTTGACCAAATCGAGGCGCTGAAACCCTGGCTCGCGGAAAACGGCGCCGAACTCGCCCGCGTCTTCTGCGTCGTGGACTGCCGCCTCGCCGAAAAACACCCGCCCCTGCTCCGCTGGTTCGACGCCTGCGTGCATTTCTCCGACATGGTCTTTTTGTGCAAACGCGGCGGCGTGCCGAACAAGTGGATCGCCGACTTCATCCGCCGCTACCAGGAGCAGCGCGCCCCGGCCTTGTTTGAACAGGTGAAAAACAACCGCGTCCACAACCCCGCCCTCGCCCTCCTGCCCCAGGCCCGCCGCATCAGCCATTACTTCGACGAGGACGAATGGGCCGGCTTCGAACCGGACAACGACGGCGACGACGACCTCCGGCCGGAAACCGACCCCTGGCTCGAACGCGCCACCGAAACGCGCCGCGTCCGCGACCTCCCCGACCTCGCCAAAGTGACCGGGTTGTGAGCCGCCCCAAAGCGCCCCCTCCAAAAACTTGCCCGCCCCCCGTCCGCGCGCACAAATCCACCCGTGCCTCACCAACCGAAATTCCCCGGCAAACTCATCGCCTTCGAAGGCGGCGAGGGCGGCGGCAAATCCACCCAAATCCAACGCCTCGCCGCGCGCCTCAAAACCCTCGGCCGCGAGGTCCTCGCCTCCCGCGAACCCGGCGGCACCCCCATCGGCGAGCAAATCCGCTCCATCCTCGTCCATAACGCCGCCGGCGACGAAATGTGCCCCGAGGCCGAATTCCTCCTCTTCGCCGCCTCCCGCGCCCAGCACGTCCGCGAAAAAATCGCCCCCGCCCTCGCCCGCGGCGTCACCGTCCTCTGCGACCGCTACATGGACTCCTCCGCCGTCTACCAGGGCTTCGCCCGCAACCTCCCCGCCGACACCGTCAACTCCATCAACCGCTTCGCCGTCGCCAACGCCCTCCCCGATTTCACCCTCATCATGGACGTCCCCGTCGCCGTCGGCCTCGCCCGCGTCGCCTCCCGCGCCACCCCACTCCCCGACCGCATGGAACGCCAGACCGCCGCCTTCTTCCAAAAAGTCCGCGACGGCTACCTCCGCCTCGCCCGCGAACGCCCCCGCAACACCCTCGTCCTCGACGCCACCCTCCCCGCCGACACCCTCGAACGCCAAATCTGGGACGCCCTCGCCCCCCTCCTCGCCCCCTGACCGCCGCCCCCGCAATGCTCCTCGCCCTCGAAAGCTCCTGCGACGAAACCGCCCTCGCCCTCTTCGACCCCGACAACGGCTTCGCCGGCGAATGGGTGCGCAGCCAGATCGCCCTCCACGAGGCCTACGGCGGCGTCGTCCCCGACCTCGCCTCCCGCGAACACCTCCGCGACTTCCCCAAACTCCTCGCCCGCGCCCGCGACGAACAACCCGCCGCCTTCGCCGCCCTCCGGCAAATCGCCGTCACCGCCGGCCCCGGCCTCGCCGGCTGCCTCGCCATCGGCCTCGCCACCGCCAAGGCCCTCGCCCTCGCGCTCGACCTCCCCCTCGCCCCCGTCAACCACCTCCGCGCCCACATCCTCTCCCCCTTCCTCCCCCTCCACGCCCGACACCCCGC
>JAISTY010000072.1 GCA_031272375.1 Opitutaceae bacterium
TCCATTTATCCGGGCAAGGTCCCCGTCGAGGGCTTCCAGCGCCAGGCGCAGCTGTTGGAGCGCGCCTCGGACGAGGTGGCCTTCATGGTCGGCCAGCTCCGCAAAAAAGGCGGCCTCGACCTCATCCAGCAGGCCAACGAACGCCTCCAGTTCGCCGAGGGCGAGGCCGACAAGCTGATGTTCACCCTCCTCAAGGGCTTCTACCGCGACCCCGCCTGCGGCCCCAAGGAGACCATGATCCTCCAGGAAACCGTCGAAATGGTCGAAAAGGCCGTGGACCGCTGCCGCGACGCCGGCAACGTCGTCTTCCAAATCGTCCTCAAATACTCGTGAGGCCCAAACCGGCGCGCCACCGATGACCCTGCTGCTCCTCGTCCTCCTGGCCGCCCTCGCCTTTGAGTTCATCAACGGCTTCCACGACACCGCCAACTCCATCGCAACCGTCGTCTCCACAAAGGTCCTCACCCCGCGCCAGGCCATCCTCATGGCCGCCACCGTTGACCTCGCCGGCGCCCTCATCATGGGCACCAGCGTTGCCAAAACCATCGGCGCCGGACTCGTGGACGTCTCCGCCATCACCATGCCCGCCGTCCTCTGCGCCCTGCTCGCCGCCGTCTTCTGGAACCTGCTGACGTGGTGGCTCGGCCTGCCCTCCAGCTCCAGCCACGGCCTCATCGGCGGCTTGTGCGGCGCCGCCCTCGCCCTCTCCGGCGACTGGCACGTCCTCCACTGGGGCGACGGCCTCTGGCCGAAGGTCGTCATGCCCATGCTCCTCGCGCCCGTCGCCGGCTTCGGCATCGCCGCCGTCGTCATGTGGCTCCTCTACCTCGTCCTCCGCCGCGCCCGACCGCAGTTCGTCAACACCGTCTTCGGGAAACTCCAGGTCGTCTCCGCCGCCTGGATGGGCTTCAGCCACGGCTCCAACGACGCCCAAAAGGGCATGGGCATCGTCACCCTCGCCCTCTTCACCGCCAGCGGCGCGGGCGTCCTCGACGCCCTCCCGCCCTGGCTCTCCTTCCTGCGCACCGACCGCATGGAGGTCCACACCTGGGTCGTCGTCCTCTGCGGCGTGACCATGGCCTGCGGCACCGCGATGGGCGGCTGGCGCATCATCAAGACAATGGGACACAAAATGGTGAAGCTGCAGCCCATCAACGGCTTCGCTGCCGAGACCTCCGCCGCCGCCGTCATCATCTCCGCCTCCCACTTCGGCGTCCCCCTCTCGACCACCCACGTCATCTCCACCTCCATCATGGGCGTCGGCTCCGTCAAAAGGTTCAGCGCCGTCAAATGGGGCATCGTCGGCCGCATCGTCTGGGCATGGGTGCTGACGATCCCGATAACCGGAACGCTCGGCTACCTCATCTGCCGGGCCGTGCTCGCCCTCAACATCGGATAGGAGGCCGCGCGACAATGGACGCCCCCGCGCACTCCCCGCAGCCCAACCGCCTCCAAAGCCTCGCGCGGGGCGACAAGCCGCAGGAACGCCTCGAACGCCTCGGCGCCTCCGCCCTCGGCGACACCGAGCTGCTCGCCATGCTCCTCCGCAGCGGCACGCGGGGAAACGACGTCCTCACCCTCGCCGCCCGCCTCCTCGCCGAGGCCGGCTCCCTCGCCGCCCTGATCGCCTGGAACGAGGCCGACTTCCGCCGGCTCCGCGGCATCGGACGCGTCAAGGCCTTGCAATTGGTGACGGTCATGGAGGTCGCCCGGCGCGTGGCGATGGAGGCGCCCGCGCGGGCCTCCCTCGGAACCGCCGCGGAGGTCTTCCGCCACCTGATGCCCGTGGCGCGCGGCCTCGCCGTCGAGAAATTCTGGGTGCTCTGCCTCAACCGCAAAAACCGCCTCCTCAAACGCGTCGAGGTGTCGAGCGGCACGGCGGGCAGCTCCCTCGCCCACCCGCGCGAGGTCTTCCGCGAGGCCATCCGCGAGGCCGCCAGCGCCGTCGTCTGCGCCCACAACCACCCCTCCGGCGACCCGTCGCCCAGCGCCAACGACATCGCCGTCACGCGCCTCCTGCGACAAGCCGCCGAGACCGTGCAAATCCCCCTGCTCGACCACGTGATCATCGGCACCCCCGCCGCGGATCCCTCGGGCGCCGGCTACTACAGCTTCCGCGAGGCGGGAATGCTGTGACGGCAGGGACGAAAAAACTCACCGCAGCCGCCGGGGAAGCGCCTTGTAGCGCGCCTGCAGATGCGCGAACGCCTCCGCCGTCGGCGGCGCGGGCTCCCCGGTCTCGAGCGTCCGGCCCGGCTTCAGGCTGCCGATGAGGACGCAGTAGTCGTTGTTGACCATGATGCCGAGCACCTCGGCGTTGGCGCTGAAAATCAGGTCGCCGCTCTCGGGGACGTTGTCGAAGGCGTTCGGGTTTTTGGAAAGCGGGTCGGCGTTCACGACAATCTCCGCGTAGCCGGGGGTGTCGGGGTTGAACTCGAAGGTCACCTTCACGCCGCGCTGCCGCTTGTTGATGAAAACGCCCTCGCTGAATTTGAAGGGATCCGCCGCCAGCCGGTAGACCCCGCTGTAGCCGAGCCGCGCGACCTCCTCCGCCGCGAGCGGAACGGCGATGATGCGCGGATCCGCCTCCAAAAAGGAGAACTTGCGGATGGGCAGCGTGCGCGCGCCGCGCCGGAACTCGCCGCTGATCCCCGTCCAGTCGCGGGGCTTCTCGGTCAGGCTGAAGGGCGTCGTCTCGATGTGCGCGAGCGCGTAATAACTCCCGCCGTCGCCCGCGATGACGGTGACGGCCTCGCGCCGCTTCCCCGACAGCCCGAAAAGTCCGGGGCGGCTCGCGTTGATGTGGAGGGCGAGGCGGTTCTCGAAAAAGAGGCGGGCGATGGCGTTCGGCGTGACGCCCTGCCCCGCCTTGAACTCGGTGACAATCGCGGCGCTCCCCTTCGCCAGCTCGCCGACGTTCTCGGCGAGCTTCGTCGTGGTCGTCTGCGCCTCCACGCGGTCCTTGCGCTCCGTCTCCACGCGCGTCTGCAGGGTCTCGGTGACGGCCTTCAGGTCGGCGCGCTCCCGCTCCGCCGCCTCGATGCCGCTGGTCAGCGCCTCGATTTTCTCCTCCGCCTCCAGCTGGACGCGCTGCTTCTCCTCGCGGGTCCTCTCAAGCTCGGCGCGGGCGGTCTCAAGGCTCCCGCGCGCCGTCTCAAGGCGCCGCGCGAGCTGCTCGCGCCGCGCCCGCTCGTCGTCAAGGGCCAGGCGCATGACGGAGATGACGTCGTCGGTCTCCGTGGCCGGCTTCTCCGCGGCGGCCCCGCGCGCGGCGTCGCGGGCGGCCCGTCCTCCGGGAGCCTTCGGCGCCGCGCTCTGCCAGTTGGTGAGCGCGAGGAGGTTCAGCAGGAGGAAGTCGCAAAGGATGAGGAGGAGGGTCTTGTTCATGGGCGCGGGGCGGCGTCTCCGGCGCGCGCGATTTCATTCTGCGCGGCCATGATGAGCCGGTGCTTGCAGGGGCGGACGTGGCGGATCTTCACCAGCGCGACGCAGATGATTCCGAAAAGGTTGGACGAGTAGGCCGCGAGCAGGTTCGGCGAGACGACCTGCAACACCTGCAACACCAGCGCCGCCGCGGTCCCGGCGATGCCGATGTAGAGGCCGCCGTCGAAGAGGTTCTCCTCGTTCTCCATCAGCCGCAGCTTCAGCAACGGCGGCAGGTCCCGCCGTTCTATCGAGCGCATCTTCCACAGGCAGACCAGATACATGCCGATCTGCAGCGTTAGAAAAATCCCTATCGAGAGCAGTGTGTTGGTGTCCATGACGGTGGCGGGTTTCAGGCGGCAGGAGAGGCGGTTTCGGGAGGCTCGTCCTCGCGGGCGGAGATTTGGATGTCGGCGAAGGTGTCCGTCTGGGCGAGGCGGAGTTTGCGGACGCGCGCGAGTTCGAGGATGGCCCAGAAGGTGTAGATGAGGCGGCGGAGGGAGACGGGGCCGTCGTCGAAGAGGCTGGAGAAGGTGAAGGCGCCGCGGGCGCGGGCGAGGGCGAGGATTTCCTCCATTTTGTCGGAGACGGTGAACTGCTCGTCGTGGATTTCGCCGACGACGAGTTTTTCGGAGAGGCGGCGGAGGACGTTGTTGAAGGCGTTCCAGAGGGCGATGCGGTCGGTGGCGGCGAGGGGGCGTTCGGCGTCGGCGGGGCGGCGCCAGGGGTTGAGGCGGGGGAGGCGGTCGAGTTGCGCGTCGGCGAGGTCGCCGAGGTCGCGGGCGGCCTCCTTGAATTTTTTGTATTGGAGGAGCTGGTGGACGAGTTCCCAGCGCGGGTCGAAGGCGTCGTCCTCGTCGGCGCCGACGGCGGCTTGTCCACGGGGGAGGAGGAGGCGGGATTTGATTTCCATGAGGGTCGCGGCCATGACGAAGAAGTCGCCGGCGATATCGAGGTCGAGGCGGCTCATGGAGTGGAGGATGTCAATGTATTGGGTGGTGACGGTTTCGATGGGGATGTCGTAGATGTCTATTTCGTTTTTGCGTATGAGGAAGAGGAGAAGGTCGAGGGGGCCTTCAAAGACGGGGAGGCGGACGCGGTAGTCGGTGTCGAGCATTTTGAGCGGAGGCGGAGGAGAGGGAGGGCGCGCGGGCGGGCAAGCGTTTAGAGGTCCGCGGGTGGTTTCGCGGGCGGGAGGAGGGCGTCGGCGACGCCGTGGCGGAGGGTGTGGTCGGAGTGGAGGAAGCGTTGGGTGCCGGCGAGGCGGGCGAGCGCGAGCATGGTCATCAGGGCGGCGGGGAGGACGTCGGCGCGGGCGGCGGGGACGCCGGGGATTTCGCGGCGTTTGGCGAGGGGGAGCGGAGCGAGGCGGTCGAGGAGTTTTTGGATTTGTCCGGTGGTGACGGCGGCGGGCGGGGCACCGTCCGGGGAGGGCAGGGTGGCGAGGAGGGCGGACAAGCTGCCGCCGCAGAGAACGTGGGCGCGGGCGGGCGGGACGCCGCCGTTTTGGGCGAGGAGGCCGGTGACGCGGGCGTCGAACAGCCGGCGTGTTTCCGGCGCGAGGGGGTCGCCGGGTTTTTTTTCAAGGAGCGTGCCGGAGAGGCGGACGCAGCCGAGGGGGAGGGATTTTTGGATACGGAGGGCGCGGTTTTCGCAGTGGAGGATTTCGAGGGAGCCGCCGCCGAGGTCGTAGATGTTGAAGTTGGAGAGGCCGGCGAGGGCGGGGTCGGTGGCGACGCCGCGTCCGATGAGCGCGGCCTCCTGTTCGCCGGTGAGGACGCGGAGGGGGTGGCCGGCGCGGTCGAGGACGCGCCGCTGGAACGCGGGGGCGTTCGGGGCGTCGCGGACGGCGCTGGTGGCGACGATGCGGACGAGGGCGGGGGCGAAAGGCGCCGCGTGGCGGATGAGGGATTCGATGGCGTCGAGGGCGGCGGTTTGGGCGGCCTCGGGGAGGCGCGTTGTTTTCCGCGCGGCGGCGGGGCCGAGGCGGGTTTCGGAAAGGGCGGTGGCGAGCGCGCGGAGAGAGCCGTCCGGGGCGCGGCGGGCGACGAGGCTTTTGATGGAGTTGGAGCCGACATCAATGACGAGGGCGGCCGGTCCGGGCGGTGGCGGCGGCGGGTTGTCAGGCATTGCGGAAAACGAGGGCGTTGATGGAGGCGCAGCCCGGCGCGGAGCGGACGCGGGCGAGGATGAGTTTCTTCTGCTGGAACAGTTCGTTGCGGACGACGGGGTGGCTGGTGAGGACGACGAGTCGGTTGCGGACGTCAATTTCGGCGGGGTGGCTGTATTGGGCGTTGCTGCCGGCGATTTCGCGCCAGCGATCGCGGAGGGCCTGGACGGGGGTTTCGCGACCGATGCTGTATTTGGCGAGGAGGGCGTCAATGAGCGGGGCGATTTCCTTGACGGAGCGGAGGCGCTGGCGGGGGGCGTTTTCCCGCGGGACGCCGAGGAAGTCCGCGAGGGCGTTTTCGGCGGCGGAGGGGAGGTGTTCGGGTTCGGCGGGCATTTTTTCGGGAGGGTTCGGCGTCCGCGGGGCGGTCATTTGGAGGGGGACTGGAGGTCGTGGAGGATTTTGTAGGCGGGGGAGGCGGCGTGAAGCTCGGCGTGGGTGCCGGCGGCGGTGATGCGGCCGTCCTCGAAGACGAGGATGCGGGTGGCGTTGCGGATGGTGCTGAAGCGGTGGGCGATGATGAAGGTGGTTTTGCCGCGGGTCAGCTCGTCGAGGGCGGCCTGCACCTGCGCCTCGGACTCGGTGTCGAGGGCGCTGGTGGCCTCGTCGAGGATGAGGATGGGGGCGTCGCGCAGGAAGGCGCGGGCGATGGCGACGCGCTGGCGCTGGCCGCCGGAGAGGTGCTCGCCGCGCTCGCCGGCGAGGGTGTCCCATTTCGCGGGGAGGGCCTCGATGAAGTCGGCGGCGTGGGCGCGGCGGGCGGCCTCCCTGATTTCCTCGCGGGAGGCGCCGGGCCTGCCGAGGGCGATGTTGTTGTGGAGGGTGTCGTTGAAGAGGATCGGCTGCTGGGAGACGAGGGCGATGCGGGAGCGGAGGTCGGCGAGGGTGGCCTCGCGGATGTCGAGGCCGTTGAGGGTGACGCGTCCGGCGGTGACGTCGTAGAAGCGGGGGATGAGGTTGATGAAGGTGGTTTTGCCGGAGCCGCTGGGGCCGACGAGGGCGACGGTTTCGCCGGGGCGGACGGCGATGTGGATGTCGCGGAGGACGGGGCGCGCGGGGTCGTAGCCGAAGGTGACGTTTTCGAAGGCGACGGCGGCGTCGTGGCCGCCGGGGATGGGGCGCGGTCTGGCGGGGGAGGGGACCTCGACGGGGGCGTGGAGGACCTCCTCGATGCGGGCGAGGGCGGACTCGCCCTGTTTGACGCGGTTGCTGAGGTCGCCGAGGCGCTTGAGGGGCGCGTAGCACATGTAGAGGGCGGTGACGAGGGCGATGACGGAGTTCTGGTCGAGGGAGCCGCCGTAGATCTGCCAGATGGCGAAGGTGATGCCGGCGGCGCTGAAAAGCTCGATGAGGGGCGAGAGCATTTTCTCGTATTTGATGACCTTGAGCTGGAGGCCAAAGAAGCCGCGGACTTGCGCGCGGAAGCGCTCGATTTCGCGGCGTTCGAGGCCGTAGGCGCGGATCTCGCGGGGCGACTGGATGCTTTCGGTGAGCACGGAGTTCAGCTCGCCGGCTTGGTTGAGCATGGAGCGGGATTTTTTGAGGACCTTCCGCCCGACAAAGCGGATGGGCAGGACGGCGAGGGGCAGGACGAGCAGGCTGGCGAGGAAGCCGAGCGTGTCCGTCTTCTGGATGGCCATGAAGGTGACGTAGCAGACGCCGCCGAGCAGGGTGAAGGGCTGGATGAGGATGTCGTTGGTGACGTCCACGATCACGTTTTTGACGATGGCGGTGTCGCCGGAGACGCGGGAGATGAGGTCGCCGGACTTGTGGTTGCGGAAGAAGCCGAGGTGGAGGGACTGGATGCGGGCGAAGAGGTCGGTGCGGACGCGTTCGAGGACGCGGATGCCGGCGTAGTTGAGGAGGTAGGCGTTGGCGAACTGGCTGAGGCCGCGGATGGCGAAGGTGACGGGCGGGAGCAGGAGGGCGAGGAGGAGGATGTGTTCGACGGGCACCTCGACGTCGGGGATTTTCGAGGTGAGGGGGTGGAGCCAGCCGGGGGCGCGGGCGAGCTGGTCGTTGGAGAAGATGACGAGCGGGCGGACGACGCCGCCCTCGGGAAAGAGGGCGGGGAGCACCTTGCTGACCATGAAGGGCAGGCCGAAGCCGCTGGCGATGCCGTGGATGACCCCGCAGACAATGCCGCCGGCGAAGGGCCAGACGACGAGGCGGAGATGGCGGTAGTAAGGGAAAAAACGCTTCATGGGAAAAGCCGCGGCGCGGCGCGAGGGCGGGGGTTATCCGCGCTTCCCCGGTGGAATTCGAGTTTTTTCAGGCGCGGCCTCACCGCGGCCCGAACAGGCGCTCCATCACCGAAACCAGGTCGCGTCCGGGAACCCATTTGCCGCGCCGGAGGACGGCCAGGCGCTTGCTCCGTTCGCGCCGCAGGACATCGCCGTTGGTCGCGACAAGCCGCCACTCGCCCGGACGCAGGCCGCGGACCTCGTCCGCGCCGAGCGGGCGCCAGCGGAAGGGCAGGCCGGTCCAGTCCAGGCTCACCTCCCAGCCGCGCGGGGGGAAGAGCGGCGCCCCGCCGTCGGCCAGCGCGGGATAAC
>JAISTY010000098.1 GCA_031272375.1 Opitutaceae bacterium
CCCCAAACCAACCACGGATTGGCACGGATTTCACAGATGAAACTATTTGATATTAAATGAATTGTAAATCCCGCAGCCAACGCCTTCGCCTCGACGAGATTCTCCTCGCCCGCGGCCTCGCCGAAACCCGCTCGCAGGCGCGGGCGCTCATCATGGCCGGACGCGTCCGCGACGGCACCGCGCGCCTCGACAAACCCGGCAAACTGCTCCCCGCGGACACGCCCCTCTCCCTCGAAAAACCGCCGCGCTTCGTCTCCCGCGGCGGCGAAAAACTCCAGGGCTACCTCGACGCCTTCCCCCTCGACCTCGCCGGCGCGCATGTCCTCGATGTCGGCGCCTCCACTGGCGGGTTCACCGATTGCGTTCTGCAGGCCGGCGCCGCCGACGTCACCTGCGTTGACGTGGGCCGCGCGCAACTCCACCCGCGGCTGCGCGCCGACCCGCGCGTCACCAACATCGAACGCCTCAACGCGCGCGCCCTCGCGCCGGACAAGCTGCCGCGGACCGCCTACGACGTCGTGGTCATGGATCTGTCCTTCATCTCCCTCCGCGCCGTCCTGCCCGCCGTCTGGCCGTTCCTGAAACCCGGCGGCACCCTGGTCGCGCTCGTGAAACCGCAATTCGAGGCGGGCAAGGCCGAGGCCGACAAACACCGCGGCGTGATCCGCGACGACGCCCTCCGGCAACGGATACTGGACGGCATCGCCGCCTTCGCGCTGGACAAGCTGCCGGGGGCAAGGCTCGCCGGCTCCCTCGAATCCCCGCTCGCCGGCGCCGACGGCAACCGCGAGTTCCTCCTCGGCCTCGCGAAGGCGCCGTGAGTTTTTTCCGCGGGCAACGCGTTCAGGCGGCGGGACGGGCGGCGCGGAGGGCGCGGACGGCGCCGGCAATGTCGTCCACCTGCGAAAGCGCGGAGACGACCGCGATGCCGTTGACGCCCGTTTTCAAAACCTCCGGGGCGCGGGCGGCGTTGAGGCCGCCGATGGCCACGACCGGCAGGGCGGTTCGCCGCCGCAGTTCCGCGAGCGCGGCGACCCCGATGGCGGGGGCGGCGTTACGCTTGGAATACGTTGTGAAGACAGGCCCGATGCCAAGGTAGTCCACCACGGAAAGGTCGGTCGCGGCGAGTTGCGCGGCGTTTGTCACCGAGACGCCGAGGAGGCGTCCGGCGCCGAGGAGCCGGCGGGCGACGGGCGCGGGCAGATCGTTCTGCCCGATGTGCGCGCCGTCGGCGTCCACGGCGAGGGCGAGGTCAACGCAGTCATTGACGATGAGCGGAACCCCCAGCGGGCGGAGGCGCTGGCGGAGGGCGAGGGCGGTCTCGTAAAGCTCCCGCCGGCTGCCGCTGTCGGCGCGGTATTGGACGATGGTGACGCCAGCGGCGACGGCCTCCCCGACGGCGTCGAGGAGCGGCTTGCGGTAATTCTCCGGCTTGTCGGTGACCAAATAGAGGGAGAGATCGAAGGAGGGCTTCATGGCGGCGACGGCTACCTTCGTTTCGGGCCGCTTCCAAAACAAAAACCCCGCGCGCCCGTCCGCGGCTCCGCAAAAAAACTCGCCAAGCCCGCCGCCCTCCCCAAAGCATCCCGCCCGTCTTCGCAACCGCATCGCCCACACGCCCCGGAAAACACACCGCCCCATGAACGAAGTTGACTTCCATCTCACCACGAAAAACCCGCGCCTCTACCCGCAGCATTACGCGCTCAAAAGCCCCGTCCCCGCCTCCCGCTGGGCGCGCATCCGCCTACTCGCCATGGAGGTGGATGGCATCCTCACCGACGGCAAAATCCACCTCTTCAACAACGGCACCGAGACCAAAATCTTCTCCCTCCTCGACAGCACCGGCATCGAGCAGCTCCTCGCCCACAACATCGCCGTCGCCTGGTTCTGCTCCCACGAATCCGCCATCACCGCCGCCTACGCCGCCCGCCTCAAAATCCCCCACTTCCACCAGGGCAAACTCAACAAACTCACCCTCCTCCGCGATCTCGCCGCCAAACGCTCCCTCCTCCCCGACCAGGTCGCCTACATCGGCGACGATATCCACGACCTCCCCGCCCTCCGCTGGGCCGGCATCGGCATCACCATCCCCGAATCCTTCCTCCCCATCCTCCGCGTCGCCAATTACATCACCCACCACCACGGCGGCGACGGCGCCGTCCGCGAGGTCTGCAACATATTGCTAACCGCTAAAAAGCAACAACTTGCCACCCCCGTGAGCGCCAACTTTTTCCGCGCGAACCTCTTAACCGCCGCCGTTCCGCCGCGTTTCCCGCGCCCGAAATTCCGACAACCCGCCGCCCGCCGAAGCCTTTCCCGCCCGCCAATTTTCCCTCCGCCAATTTTTCCCGCGCCTTGAAAAACACGCCCGTCCGCCATTAGTCCTCTCCTCATGCGCCGCCTCCTTCCCGTGTTTTTCCTCCTCGCCCCCGCGCTCCACGCCGCCTCCTCCGCCATCAAAACCAACGCCCCCATCAAAAATTTCCACCTGCCCCTCTTCGACAAAACCAACCGCCTCTCCGCCGACCTCCGCGCAGGACAGGCCGTCATCCCCGGCGGCGACGTCATCCACGTCGCCGACATGAGCCTCTCCCAATACGAATACCCCCGCGACGCCGCGCCGGACTCCAAACCCGCCCTCACCACCACCCTCGCCGCCCCCGTCGCCACCGTCTTCCCCCGCGAACAACGCATCCTCGGCAACGCCTCCCTCCGCCTCACCCGCCCCGACCTCGACGTCTCCGGCGCCGACTGGTCCTACGACCACCGCGCCAAAAAACTCACCCTCAACCGCGACACCCGCGTCACCATTCTCGCCCCCCTCCCCGCCGCCCTCACCCAGCCCCTCGCCCCCTCCGTCAAACACACCCGCAAAAAAAACACCCCCGGCAACCTGCCGCCCGCCGAAGCCATTCTCCAATGAAAACACACCTCCTCCCCGCCCTCCTCGCACTCCTCGCGCCCCTGCCGCTATCGTCCGCCGCCGACACCGCCAAACCCGCCGCCCCGCCGCAACCCACCGTCGTCACCAGCGACAAACTCGAAATGTGGACCACCGACGAGGAGACCCGCGCCATCTTCACCGGCAACGTCACCGCCACCGGCGACAACATCCGCGTCACCTGCGACCACCTCGAAATCACCGCCCGCTCCCTCTCCGAAAAGGACTCCAAACTCTCCACCATAGAAAAATTCAAGGCCCTCGTCGCCACCGGCTCCGTCCACCTCGTCCAGGCCGGACGCGAGGTCACCTGCGGACGCGCCGAGGTCCTCCCCGGCGAGGACAAACTCATCCTCACCGAAAGCCCCGTCGTCATTGACCACTCCGGCCCCTACGTCTCCACCGGCGACCGCATCGTCCTCCACCGCGGCGAAAAACGCATCACCGGCGACAACATCCGCACCACCCTCCCGCCCGTCAAAGACCTCGGCGCCCGCGACGCCCTCCAAAAGGAGACCGCCAAAAAACAACCGTGAGCGGACAAGCCGCCGCCGCCCGGCGAACCCAAAACGCCATGCCCGCCGTCCTCCTCCTCAACCTCGGCTCCCCGTCCGCCCCCGACGTCCCCGCCGTCCGCCGCTACCTCGCCGAATTTCTCGGCGACCCGCTCGTCATGGACCGCCCGAAGAACCCCTTTCTCCGCCGCCTCCTCGTCAACGGTCTCATCATCCCCGCCCGCGTCCGCAAATCCGCCCGCGCCTACCAAAGCGTCTGGACCCCCGCCGGCGCCCCGCTCACCGCCCTCTCCGAACGCCTCCGCGCCAAACTCGCCGCCGCCCTCAGCCCCCGGCTCCCCGTGCTCCTCGCCATGCGCTACGGCGCCCCCTCCATCGCCGAAGCCCTCCGGCAGGCCGCCGGCGCCGGACGCCTCCTCGTCATCCCCCAGTATCCCCACCACGCCAAATCCTCCTGGCAAACCGCCGTTGACGCCGTTCTCCGCCTCGCCCCCGAAAACGCCCCCGGCCTCCGCGTCGAAATCACGCCCCCCTATTACGCGGACGCCGATTACATTGCCGCGCTCCACGAAACCCTCCGCCCCTGGCTCGCCCAGCCCCGCGACCATTTTCTCATCAGCTACCACGGCCTCCCCCTCCGCCACATCCGCGAATCCGCCCCCGGACAAAACTACCTCGGGCAAACCGCCGCCACCTCCGCCGCCCTCGCACGCCTCGCCGGACTCGCCCCCGGCTCCTGGTCCACCGCCTACCAGTCCCGCCTTGCCGGGGAACCCTGGCTCGGCCCCGACACCGCCGCCGAACTCGCACGCCTCGCCCGCGCCGGCAAAAAAAACATCCTCCTCGCCGCCCCCTCCTTCACCACCGACTGCCTCGAAACCCTTGAGGAACTCAACCTCCGCGCCCGCGAAACCTTCTTCGCCGCCGGCGGCGAAACCCTCCACCTCGCCCCCTGTCTCAACGACAGCGACGCCCACGTCGCCTTCCTCAAAACCCGCGCCCTCCGCTTCCTCGGTTTATCAACCACTAATGAACCCTGATTTGGAAGGAGTTCCATCCGTGCAATCCGTGGTGGGTTTGGAATGTCCGGCGTTTTGAGTTCTTTGCGTTCCTTGCGGTTCGTTCCCTAACCGCCGGCGCCCTGACAACCTGCCGCGACCGACGCCTCCTTCAACCACTGCCGGAACGCCCGTATCTCGCCGAGCGTCCCCACCGCCAGCAGCACGTCGCCCGGCTCGAGCGTCTGGCTCCCGCCCGCGTTCCCAAGCTGCTCGCCACGCCGCCGGATCGCGACCACCCGCGCGCCCGACGCCTTCGCGAAATTCCAGTCGGCCAGCGTCCGCCCTCCGGGAAAACCCTCCGGCACCGGACACGTCTCGAGCACCGAGCCGCCCGCGCCCATCGCCGCCGCACCCGACGCCCCCGACGGCCTCCGCTCCTGCAAAAAGGCGTGCGCCGCGTCGAGCGACGCCCGCGTTCCGAGCAGCACCACCTTGTCCCCCGGATGCAGCATGATGTTCGGGCCGATGCCCGGCAGCAGCAGCCCGTTGCGCTCCATCTCGATGACCGAGCAGCCGAACCGCGCCGGCAGCGCCAGCTGCGAAAGCGTCAACCCGATGTAGGCCGCCCCCTCCGGCACCTGCGACTCCTCAAGGCACAACCGCCAGTCGCCAAGGCTCCCGTCCATCGCCTGCCGCGCCTCCGCCCGCACCTCCTCCGGCAGCCGCTTGTCCTCGTTCAGCACGTCCCGCAGCGAGCGCGCCCACGCCTGGTGCCGCCGGATGAAATGCCGCGAAAACACCAGCGCCACCGCGACCGCCGCGACCGTGATGACGATGATGCCCCAGCGCGGCAGCGCCTCCGCCGGCAGGATGACGTAGAGCCAGTGCAGCACCCCGAAGCCCGCGAGCAGGCACAGCACGGCCCGCAAAATCCCCTCCGGCAAGGCGTGCCGCCCCGTCTTCCCCTTCGTGAGCGCGTGCGCCACGATCCCCGTCATCGCGTAAAGGTTCCGGCAAATGTCCACCACCGGCACCAGCGCCACGAGACCGATCGCCGGCCAGAAAACATACCGCAGCGTCCGCGCCGAAACCCACTCCGCCGGCACAACGCCCTCCAGCGCCTCAAGAATGTGCGTCGAGAAGATCAGCAGCCCCGAGACGACAAAGCCCTCGACGCCCGCCTGTATCGCCCGCCCCCGCACCTGCCGCCAGACCGCGTGCGGATTCGAGGTCGTCTGGATGTGCCGCAACCACCCCTGGTAGGCCTCCACCGCCCGCCGGACCGGACGCGGCTCCACCCGATCCGCGAACCGCAGTATCGGCTCCGCGTAGCGGTTCAGCACCGGCGTCACCAACACCGTCAGCACCGACAGCGACACCGCCAGCGGATAGTAGTTCCCCGGCAGGATGCCCGCGGAAATCCCCGCCCCCGCGATGATGAACGTGAACTCCCCCAGCGGCGTCAGCAGCAGCCCCCCGCGCCTCGCCTCGCGCGGCGGCACCCCCACGAGGATGAGCGCCAGCCCGCACGCGATCGGCCGGAACACCAGCGCGAACCCGCACAACAGCAGCGTCGTCAGCCACACCTCCCTCAACTGCGACAGGTCTATCATCATCCCCACCGAGACGAAAAACACGCCGCTGAACAAAAACCGCACTCCCTCGAACGTCTTCTCCACCGCGTGCCGCTGCCGCAGCTCCGCCACCACCGCCCCGAACAAAAACGCCCCCAGCGCCGCCGAATAGCCCGCCTTGATGGTGACGAACGCCAGCAGCAGCAGCGCCCCCGCCACGATCACCGCCCGCAGCTCCGGATCCGCCCCCGTCTCCAGCCGCCGCATCAGCCGCGGCACCAACAGCAGCCCCGCCCCCAGCAGCAGCGCCACGAACGCCCCCAGCACCCCCACCGCGCCGCCCACGCCGCCGCCGCCCGTCTCATGGCTCACCAACAGCGTCAGCATGATCACCGCCACGACATCCTCCACGATCGTCACCGCCAGCACCACCTGCGAGGCGTGGTCGTGGTTCAGGTTGTATTCCTGCATCAGCTTCGCGATGACCGCCGAGCTGGAAACCATCAGCATCGCCGCCACAAACAGGCTCTGGATCGTCGTCCAGTGCAGCACCGCCCCCAGCACCAGCGTGAAATTCAGCATGAACGCCGCCCCGAGAAACGTCGCCCCCACCGTCGCCATCCCCATCCGCGCCAGCTTGCTCACGCTCAAATGCAGCCCGATCGCGAACATCACGAACACCAACCCCACCTGCGACAGCTCCTCGATCCGCGCCTCCCCGGAAATCAGCGGAAACGGCAGGTTGTGCGGCCCTATCAGCATCCCCGCCACAAGGTAGCCGACCACCGCCGACAACCCCAGCCGCTTGCACACAACGCCCGCCAGCCCGCCGGCAAGCAGCACCAACCCCAGATCCTTGATCAGCCCGTAGTGTTCCATGCGCCCCCACCAACGCCCCCGCGCCCCCGCCTGACAACCCCTCCGGCGGGAAAAATTCCCGCCCCCGCTCCACAACCCGCTTTCGCGCTTTTCTTTTGCCAACCGCCCGCAACCCTCCGCCCGCATGGACAGCGGACAACGCGAAATCCTCGACATCTTCACGCGCACAAAAGCGCTCCTTCGCGGGCACTTCGTCCTGCGCTCCGGCCTCCACAGCGGCCACTACTTCCAATGCGCCCGCGTCTGCGAAAACATGCCCGCCGTCACCCGCCTCGCCGGACTGCTCCTGGAAAAAATCGCCCCCCTGCCCTTCTCCACCGTCCTCGCACCCGCGATGGGCGGCCTCGTCATCGGCCAGGAACTCGCCCGCCAGTCCGGCGCCCGCTTCCTCTTCGCCGAAAAAGTGGACAACCGCCTCGAACTGCGCCGCGGCTTCACCCTCGCCCAGGGCGAGCGCGTCCTCGTCGCCGAGGACGTCGTCACCCGCGGCGGCCGCGTCGCCGAATGCCTGCGCATCATCCGCGACGCCGGCGCGACCCCCGCCGCCGTCGCCATGCTCGTTGACCGCGCCGCCGGCGCCGCCCGCTTCGACGTCCCCGCCGTCTCCCTCCTCGAATTGAGCTTCCCCACCTTCCCCGCCGACAACCTGCCGCCGGAACTCGCCGCCCTCCCCGTCGAAAAACCCGGCAGCTGACGCCGTCAAAATCGCCCCATGAAAAGCCATCTCGCCCTCGCCGCCCTCCTCCTCCTCCGCGGCGAACCCCTCCCCGCCGACGAACCCGCCCGCGCCGACGTCCTCGTCTATGGCGCCACCGCCTCCGGCATCGTCGCCGCCGCCCAGACCGCCCGCATGGGCCGCACCGTCCTCCTCCTCGAACCGGGACGCTTCATCGGCGGCATGACCGCCGGCGGCCTCGGCGCGACCGACACCGGCTCGCCCCTCACCATCGGCGGCGTCGCCCGTGAGTTTTACCGGGCGATTTACAACCACTACCAACGCCCCGAAGCCTGGACGCGCGGCGAAACCCGCGCCGACTACGCCCCCAAACACCGCCTCGCCATCAGCGAACGCCTCAAGGCCCACTGGTTCTTCGAGCCGTCCGTCGCCCTCGCCCACCTCCGCAAACTCATAGACAACCCCCGCGTCACCCTCGTCACCAACGCCCCCCTCGACCGCTCCCCCTCCGGCGTCCAAAAACACGGCGCGACCCTCCTCGAAATCGCCACCACCGACGGAAGCCGCTTCGCCGCCCGCCGCTTCATTGACGCCACCTACGAGGGCGACCTCATGGCCGCCGCCGGCGCCTCCTTCATCATCGGACGCGAACCCAACAGCCGCTACCGCGAAACCCTCAACGGCATCCGCTTCCTCCCCGCCGCCCGCGCCAGACACGTCAGCCCCTTCGTCATCCCCGGCGACCCCCAAAGCGGCCTCCTCCCCGGCATCCTCCCCAAAGCCCCCGGCGCCGAGGGCGACGGCGACGGCCTCACCCAGGCCTACAACTTCCGCCTCTGCCTGACCGACGCCCCCGACAACCGCCGCCCCTTTGAAAAACCCGACGGCTACGACCCCTCGCGCTACGAACTCGTCCTTCGCCACCTCCTCCACCACCCCGCCATGCGCCCCGGCAACGCCTACGCCGACGGCCTCTTCACCCTGACCCCGATGCCCAACCGCAAAACCGACTCCAACAACAAGAACCTCTTCTCCACCGATTGCGTCGGCCGCTCCTGGAACTGGCCCGCCGCCTCTTACGCCGAACGCGAAAAGCTCCTCGCCGACCACCGCCTCCACACCCAGGGCCTCCTCTGGTTCCTCGCCAACGACCCGCGCGTCCCCGAACCCGTCCGCGACGCCGTCTCCCGCTGGGGCCTCGCCCGCGACGAGTTCGCCGGCAACGACAACTGGCCCACGCAACTCTACGTCCGCGAAGCCCGCCGGCTCATCGGCGAATACGTCGTCACCGAGCACGACTGCGCCGGCAAACGCCTCGTCTCCGACCCCGTCGCCCTCGCCTCCTACTCGATGGACTCCCACCTCGTCAGCCTCTTCGTGGACGAGACCGGCACCCTCCGTCTCGAAGGCGGCTTCTACAAACGCGTCGCCCCCTACCCCGTCGCCTACCGCGCCCTCCTCCCCAAGCGCGACGAATGCGACAACCTCCTCGTCCCCGTCTGCCTCTCCGCC
>JAISTY010000113.1 GCA_031272375.1 Opitutaceae bacterium
CCCCGCACTCCCAAGCCCAAATGCGATTTACGTGAGCGAATAAACAGCCCCAGCACCCCAAAATCCGCCCTCAAATCCCCTGGAAACGAGCCGCCCAGAAGGTAAACGGGCCCAATTCCCCGGCTCGCCTACAGACAGCCACACCTCCGCCCCAAAAACATCACTGTCATTCCATTTTTTGCCTGTCCCGAACATGGCCCCCCCATTCACAGACAACCACGCCCCGGAACGGGAACATGCCTGTCATAACTTCCTTTTTTGCGTGTCCGTTAATTTTGGTGGTGGAAGAAAACGCCGTTGTGGGGGGGAGGCTGCGAAAATGCAGGAGGCGTCGGCGGTGCCTTTGAGTTTTTGGGAGGTGTCCACCTCGACTTTTGCAGCCAGCACCGGTTTTTCAACCGACAGGGCAATTGGATTGGTTTGCGCGGATCGGATGGTGCTTGTGCATCCCGTCGCGAGGAACAAAGCGGCGGCGGCAAGTTGCCGCCGCGCAAGCGGGAAAACGCCTTGCTTGCGGTTGGCGGCGCGGGGAGGGTTTCGCGGCGGTCCGTTTTTCAGAACAGCGTGACGGCGATGTTCACGCCGGCGGTGACGATGCTGACCATGCTCATCAGCTTGATCAGGATGTTCAGGCTGGGACCGGCGGTGTCCTTGAAGGGGTCGCCAACAGTGTCGCCGATGACGGCGGCTTTGTGCGCCTGGCTGCCTTTGCCGCCAAGGTGGCCTTCCTCGATGTATTTTTTGGCGTTGTCCCAGGCGCCGCCGGAGTTGGCCATGAAGACCGCCAGCACGAAGCCCGCGGACAAGCCGCCGCCGAGCAGACCGAACACGCCGGGGACGCCGAAGAGGATGCCGGTCAGTATCGGCACGACGACGGCGAGAAGGCTGGGGATGACCATTTCGCGCTGGGCGCCAGCGGTGGAGATGGCGACGCAGCGGGCGTAGTCGGGGGTGTCCTTGCCTTCGAGGATGCCGGGGAGTTCCTTGAACTGGCGGCGGACCTCCTCGACCATGCGGGCGGCGGCGCGTCCGACGGCGTTGATGGTCAGGCCGCAGAAGAGGAACGCCATCATCGCGCCGATGAAGAGGCCGACGATGACCTTTGGGTTCATGAGGGTGACGTCGAAGTAGGTCATGAACTGCGTGAGGGTGGCCTTCATGATGTCAACGGACTGGCCGGCGACGTTCATGATTTTCTGGCCGTTGTGGATCATGGCGATTTTCAGCTCCTCGACATAGGAGGCGAGGAGGGCGAGGGCGGTGAGGGCGGCGGAGCCGATGGCGAAGCCCTTGCCGGTGGCGGCGGTGGTGTTGCCGAGGGAGTCGAGGGCGTCGGTGCGTTTGCGGACCTGCGGGTCGAGGCGGGACATTTCGGCGTTGCCGCCGGCGTTGTCGGCGATGGGGCCGTAGGCGTCGGTCGCGAGGGTGATGCCGAGGGTGGAGAGCATGCCGACGGCGGCGATGCCGATGCCGTAGAGTCCGGCGGACATGGAGGCGGGGTCGAAGTGCCAGTCGCCGCTGGAGAAGCAGTAGGCGAGGATGGTGCCGATGGCGACGACGATGACGGGGATGGCGGTGGAGAGCATGCCGACGCCGATGCCGGAGATGATGACGGTGGCGGGGCCGGTGGCGGAGTTGTTGGAGATGTGCTTGGTGGGTTTGTATTCCTGGGAGGTGTAATACTCGGTCGCCTTGCCGATGATGATGCCGGTGACGAGGCCGGTGACGATGGCGCCCCAGACGCCCCAGTAGTTGGGGATTTCGAGGACGCGGAGGACGACCCACGAGAGGAGGGTGATGAGGACGGAGGAAAAATTGACGCCGTTGCCGAGGGCGTTGAGCAGGTTCTTCTGCGTCGCTCCCTCCTTGGTGCGGACAACGAAGATGCCGGCGATGGAGAGCAGCGTGCCGACGGCGGCGATGACCATGGGGGCGATGACGGCCTTGTAGGCGTCGGAGCCGGAGAAGGCGGCGGCGCCGAGGGCGGCGGTGGCGAGGATGGAGCCGGCGTAGGACTCGTAGAGGTCGGCGCCCATGCCGGCGACGTCGCCGACGTTGTCGCCGACGTTGTCGGCGATGGTGGCGGGGTTGCGGGGGTCGTCCTCGGGGATGCCGGCCTCGACCTTGCCGACGAGGTCGGCGCCGACGTCGGCGGCCTTTGTGAAGATGCCGCCGCCGACGCGCGCGAAGAGGGCCTGGAGGGAGGCGCCCATGCCGAAGGTGAGCATGGTGGTTGTGATGATGCCGAGCTGGTGCTCGTCGGCGGGGATGAACGCGCGCAGCACGATGAACCAGAGGGAGATGTCGAGGAGGGCGAGGCCGACGACGACGAGGCCCATGACGGCGCCGGAGCGGAAGGCGAGCTGGAGGCCGGCGTTGAGGGACTGGCTGGCGGCGTGGGCGACGCGGTTGGAGGCGTAGGTGGCGGTCTTCATGCCGAAGAAGCCGGCGAGGCCGGAGAAGAAGCCGCCGGTGATGAAGGCGAACGGCACCCAGTTGTTCTGCAGGCCGAGGCCGTAGGCGAGCCAGGCGAAGAGGAGGGTCAGCGCCAGGAAGAAGAGGCCGACGATTTTGTATTGTTGTTTCAGGTAGGCCATCGCGCCGGCGCGGACGTGGGAGGCGATTTCCGCCATGCGCGGCGTGCCCTCCGGCGCCGCCTTCATGCGGCGGAAAAACCACGCGGCAAAGCCGAGTGCGAGAATGGAGGCGGTCGGTGTGAGCCAGAATAACGGCGACGAGTTCATGTGGGTTATGTGGAGGAAGGTGTGGATGCGGTTGCGGTTGAGGGCGGCGGTTTGCCGGCGGGTTTGCCGCGGGCCGTCCGCGTCACGTTCGCGTGAGGAGCGCGGGCGGCGCGGCCTGCCGGCGTTGTTGGAGATCAGCCGCCGAAGGTGGTGTTGGCGGAGCGCCACCAAGGGTAGAATTCGCGCTCGAGCTGCTCGATGGAGGGCAGGGGGAAGTAGAGGAAGCCGCCGTCGTCGTTGCCGTAGTAGAAGCCGCGGTGGAGGGTGCGGAAGAGGACGTCCTGGCCGAGGAAGCGGATGACGGTCTTGGTGGTCTTGTTGAAGGCGCGAAGCTCGCGGATGCAGTCGCGGAGGTGGGGGATGTTGGGATACGGCAGGTTGTCCACGCCCTCGGCCTCGGGGTCGTCGGCGAGGCGGCCCAGCTCAAGCTCGGCGAAGACGATGGCGGGAAGGGCGACGCGCTTGGTCTTGTCGGTGATGTGACGGACGAATTCGCGCGGCTCGAGTTGGCTGACGATGCGCGGGGTGACGGGGCTGAATTGCTGGTAAAGGTGAAAGCGCGGGCCGATTTCGGGAGTGTAGTCGGCGGGGGCGATGGCGAGGGAGCGTCCGTCCTCGGTGACGAGGTAAAGGGACTCGATGGCTTCAACGGGAACCTCCTCCAGGACGCGGTAGATGCCGAGGTAGGCGGATTTGCGGGGGTATTCACCCTCGGGGCGCCCAAGGTTGTCGCCGAGACCGGCCTTGGCGATGCGTTCGGCGGCGTAGGCATCGGTGAGTTTGAAGAAGATGGCCTGGCCGCGGGCGCGTTTCTGGGAGCCGGTGGCCAGGTAGGCGCCGAAGTCCGCCGGCGCGAGGTGGGAGGCGACCAGCGCCTCGGGGATGACGGAGAGATACAGGTAGGTTTTCATGGTCATGGAAAACGGAGTGAAAGGCGCGGGACGATGGGGACGGGGTCGTGGGGTTCAAACGGAAAAAACGGGCGGCGGAAACGGGCGCGGCCATCGCCGCGCGGCGGATAAAACGCTTCCCATCGCCGCGCCCCGGATGCAAGTTGCGCGCCCTTGCGACCGCACCGTTCCGCGTCCGCCTCCCGACCTCCGATGAACCGCATTGACCAGCTCTTCCAACGCCTCCGCGCCGAAAACAAAAAGGCGCTCGCCGCCTTCTACACAGCGGGATTTCCCGACGCCCCCGGCTCGCTCCGCCTCATCTTCGACGCCCTCGACGCCGGCGCGGACCTCATCGAGCTGGGCGTTCCCTTTTCCGATCCGAGCGCCGACGGTCCCGCGATCCAGGCCGCCTCGCAAAAAGCGCTCGCCAACGGCACCACCCTTCCGGACGTCCTGCAGACGGCCCGCGCCATCCGCGCCCGGAACGCCACCGCGCCCCTCATCCTCTTCACCTACTTCAACCCGCTGTTCCAGCACGGCCTCGCCCGCGTCGCGCGCGAGGCGAAGGACGCCGGCGTTGACGCCTTTCTGGTCGTGGACCTGCCGTTCGAGGAATCGGAGGAGTTCGCGCAATTTCTCCGTCCGGAAGGGCTTGTCCTCATCCCGCTTGTCTCGCCGGCGACAAGCCGCCGCCGCGCGGGGGAAATCCTGAAAAACGCGGGGGGCTTCGTCTATTATGTCAGCGTCAAGGGCGTCACCGGCGGCACCGGCGGGCGGGACGATTTCGCGGAGGTCGGCGCGCGTGTCGCGGAGGTCAGGACCGTCACGTCGCTGCCGGTGCTCGCGGGCTTTGGCATTTCGACGCCGGAGGACGCGGCGCGGATGGGGCGGGTCGCCGACGGCATCGTGGTCGGGAGCGCGTTCATGCGCCTCGCGGAGCGGTATGGCGGGGAGGAGTTGTTCGCGCGCAACGCGACCCTTGTCCGCGGGCTCAAGGGAGCCGTCGCCTGACGTCATGCAAGCCGCCGCCGACAAGCCGCCGCCGACGACGGGCAGGCCGACCTACCTGATCGTCGCCCACGCCGACCCCGTCCACTTTCACCGTCTTGCCGGGCGCCTGCTCAACACCGGGAACGTCGTCGCCCACATCAACGCGAGGAGCGACATCGCGCCCTTCCTCCGTCCCGACGTGGTGTTTCTTGAGAAACGCCTCCCTGTCAGCTGGGGCGGCTACAATCTTTACGAGGCCATCACCGGGCTTGCGCGGACGGCGCTGCGGCTTTTCCCCGACTCCTCGCATTTCGCATGCCTGTCCGGCGCGGACTACCCGATTCCCCCCGACCGGGAGCTGGCGGCGTTTTTCCGGCGGAACGCCGGGCATGAGTTCATCCGCTTCTACAACATCAACACGCCCCCGCACACGTTCCGCGACCACATCGCGCTTTACCGCTTCTGTGATTTCTTCGGCGCGTGGAACCGCTCCGGCCGCCTGGGGCGCGCCCTGAAATGCGCCCGCATAACGACGGAGCTGCTGGTCGCGGCCTTCGCGCGGAAAAAGTGGCCCGCCCGCCTCGCGGACGTCGCGCCCTGCGCCGGCAGCACCTGGTGGGCGCTGACGCCCGCCTGCTGCCGCCACATCCTCGAAACCATTGACGCCGATCCCTTCTGGACGACCTGGTGGCGGACCACCTTCGCGCCGGACGAGAAGATCTTCCACACCCTCGTCGCCCACTCGGACTTCCTCGCGGCGAGCGACGGCTTCGATCCCGCCCGCCGCTACATTCACGAGAACGCCAACCTCCATTATCTCACCCCCGACCTTTCCCGCGTCTTCACCCTCGGCGATCTCGGCGAGGTGCTGGACTCCGGGAAAATTTTCATCCGCAAGGTGACGACCGCGCGCTCCACGCCGCTGCTGGACGCGCTCGACAAACGCAACGGGACCGCATGAACGCCATCGCTGAATTCGCCGTGTTTTTCTGCGCCGGGACGCTCGCCGCGCTCCCCGCGTTTTTCCGCAAGGCCGCCGTGTCCGCGCCGGCGTTCGTTCCCCTGCCGAAGGGGCTTTTCGGCCTCGCGCTCGCGCTTTGGAGCCTCCGGTTTTTGACGGAGACCGCGCGCGGGCCGGGCGGCGCGGCGGCGATTGTTTCCGTCGCCGTCGCCCTCCTTGGCGGGGCCATTGGCGCCGTGTTTGTTCACAAGGGACTCCACAAACATCTCATTTCCCTGCACGGCGAGGCGGGTCCGGTTTCGGCGCGGCTGATCGGGAAAACGCAGTCGTTCCAGGAGCGGGCCGGCGTCGCGCTGGCCGTCCTGTCCCTTGCCGGAATGCTTCTCGCCGCCGTGTGAGCCGCGCGTGTTCGCCGGAAAACGCGCCCGCTCCCGAAAGCGGCTTGCATTATACCTAATACAATTATTGTCGCCGCCAACAACCCGCCGTCTCCCTCGTGGAGGCGGTGACCCGAAACGAAAGCAAACCCATGCAATTCAGCACCCTTGATGGCCGGAAATACGACGTGATTGTCTGCGGGGCCGGTTCCGCCGGCGTCGCCGCCGCCTGCTCCGCCGCCCGGCTCGGCGCCCAGACCCTCCTGCTTGAGCGGCACGCCTACGGCGGCGGCATCGTCACCGCCGCGATGATCCACACCTTCGACGCCATCAAGTCCTGCGCCGACAACTCCGTTTCCATCGTCGCCGGTTTCGCGTCCGAGCTTCTCGCCGAAATCTCGCGGCTCGGCGGCGACGCCACCGCCGACAACCCACCGGAGGCCCTCACCATCCACCCGGAAATCGGGAAAATCGCCGTGGACAACCTCCTCGCCCGCCACGGCGTCGCCGTCCTTTGGCACGCCCCTGTCGTCGAGGCGCTCATGGACGGCGGACGGGTTGCGGGCGTCGAGGCGGCGTTGCGCGACGGGCGCGCCCGTTTTCACGCCCCCGTTGTCGTGGACGGCACCGGGGACGCGCAGATCGCCTTTTTTGCCGGCGCGCCCTGGACGCTGGATCGCGAATTGCAGGCGCTCACGAGCCATTTCCGCCTTGGCGGGGTCGCCCCCGGCGTCACGTGGGACGGTTGGGAGGCCATCACCCGCAAGGCGATGGAGGAGGCGCGCGCCGCCGGCGAGGTTGGCGTTTATGGAGGGCCGTGGGTCATCCGGCTCAACGACGGCGAAATCTCCCTCAACACCACCCGTGTTTTTGCCGACCCCAACGACCCCGCGCGGCTTTCCGCCGCGGAGACCGCCGGGCGCGCCCAGATGCTCGCCACTTGGAACAGCCTCCGCCGCCGCTGCCCGGAACTGCGCGACAGCCACATTATTTCCGGCAATTCCCAGCTGCACATCCGCGAGTCCCGCATCATTGACGGCGAATACCGCCTCACCGAGGAGGACATCCGCGAGGGGCGCCGTTTCCCGGACGCCATCGCCATCGGCGCGTGGCCCGTGGACATCCATCCCAGCGACGGCAAGGTCGGCGTGCATCCCCACAAGGAAAGCCCCCCTCTCCCCTATGAAATCCCCTACCGCGTCATGGTTCCGAAAAACACCGACGGCCTCCTCGTTCCCGGAAAGGCGATCTCGACGACGCACCGCGCCCACGGCTCGACGCGCGTTCCGGGCACCTCGCTCGCGACGGGACAAGCCGCCGGCGTCGCCGCCGCGCTGTCCGCCCGGACGGGCGCGCCCCCGCGTTTCCTCGACACCGGCGAACTCCGGCACCTGCTCCGCTCGCAGGGCGCCATTGTGAGCGTTGCGGATTAGGAAACGGACGCGAAAAAAGGAACCGCCATGCCCGTCAAAACATACCGCTGGCTCATCGTCGCCCTGCTATTCGTCGCGACCATCATCAACTACATAGACCGCCAGGCGCTCGCCGTTCTCAAGGAGCCGATCTGCGGGGAGCTTGGACTGGATGACATCCATTTCGGCTACATCGGGACGGCCTTTCTCGTTTCCTACACTGTCATGTACACGCTGGCGGGGCGGCTCATTGACCGCTTCGGCATCCGTCTTGGCGTGAGCGCCTGCGTGGGCGTCTGGTCCGTCG
>JAISTY010000148.1 GCA_031272375.1 Opitutaceae bacterium
ATCAACGATGAGCACGTTCGGCAGCATGACCCGCCGAAAAACACCGCCCCGAAATCCCCCGTCAACACAACAACCCGCCGCCGCCCGCTTTCGTCTTTCCGCCGCGCCCGTTTTCCCCACCTTCCCCGCAAAATGAACGACGCCGCCGCCTCCTCCCCGACCGCCACCCCCGCCGAACCCGGCGAGGTCGGCCTCGTCTCCCCGCGCGACTACCACCACCACGCCCCCTTCACCTTCGACAACGGGCGCACCCTCCCCGCCTACACCCTCCGCTACGAAACCTACGGCCACCTCAACGCCGCCCGCGACAACGCCGTCCTCATCTGCCACGCCCTCAGCGGCGACCACCACTGCGCCGGCATCCACTCCCTCGACGACCCCAAACCCGGCTGGTGGAACAACCTCATCGGACCGGGCAAGGCCGTTGACACCAACAAATTCTTCGTCGTCTGCGCCAACGTCCTCGGCGGCTGCCAGGGTTCCACCGGCCCCGGCTCCCTCAACCCCGCCACCGGCGCCCCACTCGCCCTCGCCTTCCCCGACGTCACCGTCCGCGACATGGTCCGCGCCCAGAAAAACCTCCTCGACCACCTTGGCATCGCCAGCCTCCACGCCCTCATCGGCGGCTCGATGGGCGGCATGCAGGTCCTCCAGTTCGGCATCGAATACCCCGCCTTCTGCAAACGCCTCCTCCCCATGGCCACCACCGCCCGCGCCTCCGCCATGGCCATCGCCTTCAACGAGGTCGGACGCCAGGCCATCCTGCAGGACCCCGAATGGCGCCACGGCAATTACCCCGCCGGCGGCGGCCCACGCGTCGGCCTCGCCATCGCCCGCATGATGGCCCACATCACCTACCTCTCCGACGCCTCCATGGACCGCAAATTCGGACGCCGCCTCATCACCTCCCACACCCCCTCCGCCTCCCCCCACTTCGACCCGCGCTTCCAAATCCAATCCTACCTCCTCCACCAGGCCGAGTCCTTCATCAACCGTTTCGACGCCAACACCTACCTCTACATCACCCAGGCGATAGACCACTTCGACCTCGTCAACGCCAACGGCTCCCCTGAAAACACCCTCGCCGCCCTGCAAAAAAACCTCTCCCCCATCGAGGCCAGAACCCTCGTGATCGGCTTCACAAGCGACTGGCTCTTTCCGCCTGAGCAAAACCGCGAAATTACCCTCGCCCTCCTCCGCGCCGGCAAATCCGCCAGCTACGCCGAACTCGCCACCGACCTCGGCCACGACTCCTTCCTCCTCGAATCCCCCCGCCTCTACGACCTCGTCCGCGGCTTCCTCGACTCCTGACAACCCCCGCCCCTCCCGACAACCCGCCGCCGCGAAATTCCCCCTTGCCCGCCCGCCCGCCCGCGTTTGCCTCCGCCCCACTCAACCCTTCACCCACCATGGCCGGCGTCGGAACCCTCATCAAACAAGCGCGCAAAATGCAGGACAAAATCAGCGGTCTTCAGGCCTCCCTCGAAGCCCGCGTCATTGACGTCTCCCACGGCGGCGGCGCCGTGAAAATCAAGATCAACGGCGCCGGCGGCTTCCTCGACATCGCCCTCGCCCCGGAGTTTTTGAAGGAGGATCCCAAATTCGTCTCCGAAACCCTCCTCGCCGCCGTCCGCGAGGCCGCTGACACCGCCAAAAAACTCCACGAGGACGAAATGCAAAAAGCCACCGCCGGCTTCCAGCTCCCCGGTCTCTTCTGACCCGCCCGCGAAACGCCGCCGCCCTTCCGTTTTCCGCCCCCTCCCTCCAATGCCCCGCTCCCTCCAAAAAACCCTTTGACATATCCCACACTACCCCGTCCCCTCCCGCTCCCTCTCTCCCAATAAAACAACCCGCCCGCACCCAACCCTCCCCCTCTCATGCAACGCCGCTCCTTCCTCAAGCTCGCCGCGACCGCGCCCGCCTTCGCCGCCTTCCCGCAAATCGTCCGCGCCGAAACCCTCGGCCTCAACGGAAAGGTCTCCCCCTCCAACAAAATCACCATCGCCTCCATCGGCATCGGCTCCCAGGGCGGCGGCCACCTCAAGGCCCTCCTCAACGCCCCCGATTTCCGCGTCGCCGGCCTCTGCGACGTTGACCGCAAACACCTCGACACCGCCCTCAAACTCACCGCCAACAACAAAAACTACGGCAAAAACCACGGCGCCCTCGCCACCGACGACTTCCGCGAAATCCTTGCCGACCCCAAAATTGACGCCCTCCTCTGCGCCCTCCCCGACCACTGGCACGCCCTCCCTGTCATCCTCGGCGCCCAGGCCGGAAAGGACATCTACACCGAGAAACCCTTCGGCTTCTCCATCCCCGAGGGCCGCGCCATGGTCAACGCCGTCGTCCGCTCCGGCTGCGTCTGCCAGACCGGCTCCCAGCAACGCTCCGGCCGCTCCTTCCGCCGCGCCGTCGAACTCGTCCGCGCCGGCGTCATCGGCAAAATCAAACAAATCCGCGTCACCCTCCCCGCCCGCATGGGCCCGCCAATGGACGCCTTCGCCGAGCAGCCCGTCCCCTCCTCCCTCAATTACGATCTCTGGCTCGGCCCCGCGCCCCTCGCCCCCTACAACGAAAAACGCGTCCACCACTACTTCCGCTACAACTACGACTACTCCGGCGGCTCCCTCAACGACTGGATCGGCCACCACTACGACATCGCCGCCTGGGGCGCCGGCCTCTCCAACACCGGCCCCGTCGCCATCCAGAACGCCCGCGCCGAATTCATCCAACACCCCCTCTACAACACCCCCAAAAAATACTACTTCGAAGCCCGCTACGCCAACGGCGTCGTCATCTCCGTCACCGCCGTTGACGAGGACAGCAAGTCCACAGACTTCATCGCCACCGGCGACGGCGGCACCTCCTTCGAGGGCGAGGAAGGCTGGATCCAGGTTTCCCGCCGCGGCATCCTCTACAGCAGCCCCCGCTTCGCCACCCTCCCGCTCCCCTCCGACGGCTTCCGCCTCACCGACGCCCTCTCCGGCCACCGCGAAAACTGGGCCGCCTGCATCCGCGACCGCCGCGCACCCGTCGCCCCCGCCTGGGAAACCCACCGCACCTCCTCCGTCGCCGCCCTCGCCAACATCGCCTTCCGCACCGGCCGCTCCGAACTCAAATGGAACCCCGACACCGAGCAAATCGTGGACGCCCCCGACGCCGCCGCCCTCCTCCAACGCCCCTACCGCGCCCCCTGGCAACTCGCCTGAAAAATTGGAAATTAGGAATTGGAAGTTGGAAAACCAAACCACCCAACCAACCGCACAACCAACACCTCCACACTAACTTCCGAATTTCCTAATTTCTAAGTTCTAATTTCTAAATTCTAACTTTCCCTCCCATGACCTCCATTCGTTCCCTCCTCGCCCTTGCCGCCGCGGTCGTCGCGTCCGCCCTTGCCGCCGCCGACACCGCCGCCGACCTCCTCGCGCGCCTCCAAAAAACCACCGACGCCGCCGGGCAGGACGCCCTCATCCGCCAGCTCACCCCGCAACCCTCCGCCGCCGCCATCCCCGTCCTCGCCAAACTCGCCCTCCAGCCCGACCCCGTCGGCCACCTCGCCATCGCCGCGCTCATGGCCAACCCCTCCAACGCCGCCGCCCAAGCACTCCGCGACGCCCTCCCCAACGCCCCCGCCCAAAACCAACTCGTCCTCATGGACGCCCTCGGACGCCGCCGCGTCGCCTCCGCCACCGAAGCCCTCGTTGCCCTCCTCAACCACACCGCCACCGACGCCCAACCCGCCGCCGCCCTCGACGCCCATGCCCAAAG
>JAISTY010000188.1 GCA_031272375.1 Opitutaceae bacterium
AGCTGGAGTTGTGCGAGGACTGCGCGAAGGAGCGGGGCCTCGACAACCCCGCCGGCTTCACGCAGCTCTCCGAGCTTATCGGCAAGGTGGCGGCGGCGGCGGGAGCCATCGCGGAGCCGGACAAGGACGCCGTGGCCGCCCCCGGCGCCGGGGACGCCGGCGACACCTCCGCGAAGTGCCCCGAATGCGGGATGACGGCGGATGCCTTCAAGAAGGGCGGCAACCTCGGCTGCCCGCGTTGCTACAGCGTTTTCGACGCCCTCATCACGCCCCTCCTTCCGGGGATGCACAGCGGCGTCGTCCACCGCGGCAAAATTCCCGCCCGCTCCCTCGCCAACGGCTCCACCGACGATTTGATCGCGGATCTGGAGGCGAGCCTGCGCGAGGCGGTCAAAACCGAGGATTACGAGCGCGCGGCGCGCCTTCGCGACCGCATCCGGCAGCTGCGCGAACAAGGCTGATTTTTCACCGTGAACAACGACGAGCCACAACCGCCCAAGCCCCCCGGCAAGCGCCCCGCGCGCGCCAAGCCCGCCGCGCGCGGGAAGCCCGCCGCCCGCAAGCGCGCCGCGCGTCCCGAGCCGCCGGCCTCCGGTCCGATGTCCCTTGACGCGCTCCTCGCCGCCCGAACCAAAGGGGATGAGGGGCCCGTTCACCCCGTCGTTCTCACGACCCGCATCCGCCTTGCCCGCAACCTTGCCCGGACGACCTTCCCCGGACGGGCCGGCGGGGAGCTGCGCGCGGAGGTGTTGCGGAAATGCCGCGAGGCCGTCGCCCGCGCCGCGCCCATGCAAAGCCGCGCCGAGTTGGAGATCGCCGCGCTTTCCCCGATTGATCGGATGGCTCTTGTCGAGCGGCACCTTGTCTCCCGCGAGCTGGCCGGGGCGTCCGCCGGCGCCGGCGCGGTCATCAGCCGCGACAGAACCCTTTCGGTCATGATCAACGAGGAGGATCACCTCCGCATCCAGGCGCTCGCGCCCGGGTTTCAGCTGACCGAGACCTGGAAGAAGGCGGACGCCCTCGACACGGAGATCGAGGCGACGCTGGACTACGCCTTCTCGCCCCGTCTCGGCTACCTGACCGCCTGCCCCACCAATCTTGGCACCGGCATGCGCGCCTCCGCCATGATGCACCTGCCCGCGCTCGTCATCGCGGGGCACATGGACAAGGTTGTCCGCGCCGTGAACCAGTTTGGTCTGGTTGTCCGTGGGCTTTTCGGGGAAGGCTCCGACGCCTCTGGCAGCATTTTCCAGATTTCCAACCAGACCTCGCTCGGGGAGTCGGAGGAGGAGATTTTGAAGCGCCTCGGCAACGTTCTCGAAACCGTCATCGAGAGCGAGACCAACGCCCGCAAGAAGCTCATGCAGGACAGCCTCGCCGAGATGGACGACAAGATCGGGCGCGCCTACGGCATTCTGAAAAACAGCCACCTCATCGGCACCACGGAGGCGCTGAACCTGCTGTCGCTCGTGCGCCTCGGCATCGCCCTTGGGAAATTCCCCGCCGGGGCGGGCGCCTTCATTGACGGCTGCATCATTGAGATCCAGCCGGGGAGCCTCCAGCGGAGTTTCGGCGACGGCGAACTTGAAGCCGGGGTGCGGGACGCCCTTCGCGCCGAATTTCTCCGCAGGATTTTCGCGCAATTCCCCGCGCCGCGTCCGTGGAAATGACGGCGCGCGCGGCGCGGCCTCATTGCCCGCAGGAAATAGGGCCGGTGGCGGTTTCGATGACGCCCTTTTCGTCGGTGTCGCGGACGCGGTAGATGGTGTAGGAGTCGCCGCCGGGGGCGACGCGGATGACGACGTGGCTGTGGACTTCGGCGGCCTCGTCGTGGAGGGCGAGGGCGGTGGCGGGCATGACGTTGGTCGCGAAGATGTCGCGCGGGCCGGGCCAGACGGATTTGTCCTTCAGGCGGCGCCAGATGTTCATGCAGGGCTGGCTGGCGCCCCAGGTGTCAATCACGATGGCGCGCGGGGAGAGGAGGCGGAGGAGGGCGACGCTGTTGGCGTCGTAGTTGCCGTGGTGGTTGGCCTTCATCGCGTCAACGTGCCCGCAGATTTCGGCGACGGCGGTTTCGATGTCGGGGGTGAGGTCGGGGATGGTGTCCACGCCGCGGCAGTCGAGGTCGCCGCCGGTGAACCACTTGAATTTTCCGTAGGTGAGGCGGAAGGCGATGCTGCTCTTGTTTTCGCGCTTCTGGTTGTCGGGGACGCCGGCGAAGACGTCGCGGGTCTGCCCGTCCTTGCCCGTCCAAACGACGCCGCGGGCGGCGAGGTTGCGGATTTCGAAGCCGGGATATTTTTGGGGGGCGTTGAGGAGGACGATCTGGTTGTTGACGCCGACCTTGAAGCGTTCGGCGGCGAGGCCCTTGTTCTTCATCTGCCATTTCAGGAATTTCTCGTAGTTGTTCATCTTGGGGTCGTGCCAGGGGCCGCCGGGGCCGTCGTAGTCGGGGTAAAGGCCGTCAATGATTTTGGCGATGGGGACGAAGTCGGGGATTTCGGTGATGCCGGAGGCCTTGTAGGGGCCGGTGCGGGAGTCGGGGGTCTTCTTGTTGACTGCGCCCATGTGGTCCTCGTGGAAGTGGGAAAGCATGGCGTAGTGGATAGTTTTGGCGGGGGCGCCGTCGAGGGCGCGGAGGATGTAGCGGGCAAGGTATTCGCCGGCGGAGCGGGAGGCGTCGGGGCGCGCCTCGGCGCGCCAGGGGCGTTTGGCGTTGGAGACGCCGGCGTCCACGAGGAGCGAGGTGCCGTCGGGGAGGATGTAGAAGGCGGACTCGCCGAATCCGGTGTTGATGTGGTGGATGTCGAGGTGTCCCTCGGACCAGGGCGGGAGGGTGGCGGCGGGGGAAGCAACCGCGAAGAGCGCGAGGAGGCACAGGGAACACAAGGCGTTCCGGATCCACAGGGCGCGCGGAGTTTCGGTGATTTTTCGGAGCCACGAACGGGCGCGGCTGTTTTGGGTTTTGTATTTGTTCAACATGGCGGATGGAAATGGGTCAGAGGGTGAGTAGTGCGTTGGTGGGGAGGTAGTCGAGGCCGAGTTCGAGCATGCGCAGGGCGGTTTCGCGGGTGTCGGCGGCGCGGAGGCAGACGCGGAGGCCGGCCTTGTGGGTTTTTTCAACGAGGGCGGCGGCGGTTTCGTCGAGTTCCTTGCGTTTCCAGGAGAGGCCGGCGTGGCCGAGGCGGGCGAGGCGGGGGAGGTGTTCCTCCGTGCTGAAGATGTGGTGGACGAAGATGTTTTTGGAGGCGGCGCGGGCGGCCTCGATGTGGGCGAAATTGACGCTGGAGATGACGGCGCGCCGCTCGAGTTTGCGGTCGCGGAGGAGGCGGACGACCTCGCCGGTGACGTCGTCCTTGATTTCGATGAAGGGGACGCAGGCGTGGCGTTCGCAGATGTCGAGATACTCGGAGAAGAGGGGCATGCGGAGGCGTTCGGCGGGGAAGGCGTCGAGGCCGTTGCCGCGGGTGAAGGTGTGTTTTTTAATTTCGTCGAAGGAGAGGTCGGCGATGCGGGCGTTGACGCCGAACATGTGCTTGAGGGTGGCGTTGTGGCAGCAGACGAGGGAGCCGTCGCGGGCGCGGCGGATGTCGGTTTCGACGGCCCAGAGGCGGCGTTTGGCGGCCTCCTCGAAGGCGGGGAGGGAGTTTTCGGGCGCGAGGGAATGGGCGCCGCGGTGGGCGATGAAGCGCGGGGTGCGCGGGGTGTTGGGGACGCCGAAGAGGTCCGTCGCGGCGGCGGCGGGTTGTCCCGTGGCGTCGCGGCGGCAGGAGGGGAGGACGCAGAGGGCGGCGAAGGCGGCGGCGCCCTGGAGGAAGGCGCGGCGGGTTGTCGGGAGCGTGTGCGGGGCGTCGGGCGGCATGGGCGGCGGGTTGTCGTTTTTCAGATGACCTCGAAGGCGAAGAGGTGGGCGGTGGAGCTGGTGTAGTCGTTGCCCTTTTGCTCGCTCTTGTAGGTGGAGAGGGGGACGAGGCGGACGGCGTCGGCGGTGAGGTCGAGGGTGTGGCGGACGAGGCGCTGATGGTTGTCGCGCACCTCGACGACGGTTTTCCAGGCGCCGCCGGAGCGGGCCTCTATGCGGTAGGCTTTGATGAGGGTGGTG
>JAISTY010000203.1 GCA_031272375.1 Opitutaceae bacterium
CCTCGGAACGGGAACATGCCCCCCATTCCATTTTTTGCCTGTCCCTAACGACCCTGCCTTTTGGTTTATCAAAAAGTCCACAATCCATTGAACAGAAGATAAAAAGAACGCCCCCAAGCCCCTACTCTTACGCGGCGACCCGCGGCAGGACACGCCCCTCTTCTTCTCTTCTGTTCACTTCTGTTCAAAAAATCTTCGTGCCTTCGCGCCTTCGCGTGAGCCTCAAAAGCCAGACGGAAGGTGATTTGAAAAAACGCGCCGCTTCGTCCCGGCAAACCGCCGCCCCGCCCCGCCTTTTCCATCCTCCGCGACTTCCCGCAACTTCCGCCCTTGCCTTCCGTGCCCGCGCTGCCATTCACCCGCCGCTCACCACCCAACCAAACCACCATGAAATCCATCCACGCAACCGTCCTCGCCCTCGCCGCCGCCGCGGTTCTCTCCGCGCACGACGCCCCCAAGCCCGCCGCCGCCGCGCCCGCCACGCCGGCCTTCACCGAATTGCAAGCCCTCGAAACCCTCGGCTGGGTCGTCGGCAAACGCGAACTCGGTTTCGGCGAACTCAGCTACACGCCCGACCAGACCGCCGCCATCGCAAAGGGCTTCGCCGCCGCCGCCGCCGGCAAGGAGGCCCCCTACGACATCGAAAAAGTCGGCCCGCAAATCGCCGCCTTCATGAAGACCAAGGGCGAGGAATACATGGCCAAGCAGAAGGCCGAGCAGGAAAAACTCGCCAAGGAAAACGCCGCCGCCGCCGAAAAGTTCGTCGCCGAGACAAAGGCGAAACCCGGCGTCAAGGCCACCGACTCCGGCCTCCTCTACGAAATCGTCCAGCCCGGCTCCGGCGCCTTCCCGAAGGCCACCGACACCGTGAAAGTCCACTACACCGGCACCCTCATCGGCGGGCAGAAGTTCGACAGCTCCATTGACCGCGGCGAGCCGGCCGTCTTCCCGCTCAACCAGGTCATCCCCGGCTGGACCGAGGGCCTGCAAAAGATCCAGAAGGGCGGCAAAATCAAACTCTACGTCCCCGCCAAACTGGGCTACGGCGACGAGGCCGCCGGCGGCATCCCCCCCGGCGCCCTCCTGATTTTCGACGTCGAGCTGCTCGACATCGTCCCGCCCCCCGCCCCCGAAACCAAGGACGCCCCCAAGCCCGCCGACAAAAAATAACCCCCTCGCTTTCCCGCAAAAAAAACTCCCGCCATCCGGCGGGAGTTTTTTGTTTTTCCCAAAATGTCCACCGCAGCGCAGGGCGTGAGGCGGGGAAAGTGCCGCGGCTTACCGGAACACGCCGCCGAGTTTTTCCTGGATGAACTTCCCGATGAGCGGGAACGGCTTCTGCTCGCCGCCGATGGCCGCGATGAGACCGAGGATCCAGCAGACAAAGAGGAAAAGCGACCCGACGATCGCGACGAGCCAGCCGAGCACCGGGATGATGCAGACAAACCCCAACGCGAGACCGGCGAGCAGCAATCCGAGCGTCTGGCTCAGGTGAAAGGCGCCCAGCGGCGTCTTTTTCTGGCTGTGCAGCACAACGGCGATGACGAAGCCGATCAGCGTGAGATAGCTGACAACGGCCACGATCTTGCCGTTGTCGCCGTTGGTGTTGGAGGGGGCGGGCTGGCCGCCTTGTTCTGTTTCGCTCATGGTTGGATTAGGTTGAAGGTTGGGACGTCAGCCCTTCCGGGCGGTGTTGTTGGCTATGGCCGCGAGCGCCTGCACCTGCTCGGAAAGGAACCGCGACCCGATGATGGTCAGGAAGCCGATCACCGGCGAAAGGAAGATGCCCGCGACGCCCGGCGAGAGGGGAATGCCCATCCGCGCGGCCTCACGTCCGGCGGCGTCGCCCAGGAAAATCGTCAGCACAAGCGACAGACCGAACCCGGTCACCGCGAACCACGTGCCGTAGGCCTCGCCGAAGGTCCTGATGAAATGCGCGACCACCGGCGTCGCCGCGAAGTCCGCGCCGACCGGCGCCGTTTGCAGGACGGTGTCCTTGCGGTTCCAGAAAATCTGCGCGGCAAGCCACGAGGCCGCGGCGACGAAAATCCACGAGAGGATGACCGCGAAAACCTCCTTCGCGCTCGCGTGGCGGAAAACGCCGTTGTCAATGATTTGGTAAATCACGAACAGCGGGAACAACAGGAACAGCGCGGAGCAGACGATGTAGAGCCAGCGCACCGGACGCCGCCACAACGCGCCGCTGTCAATGAACGCGCACCAGGGCGCCGCGAAGGTGAAAAACTTTCCCTGAAAAACCGGCTTTTGCTCCCAGGAGGGGGCGGACGCGGAGACGGGCTCCGTCGAGGTGGGTTGTGTTGTTTCGCTCATGGTTGGATTGGGTTGAACACCACCGACAAAGCGCGTCCGCCACGGGAGTTCAAGGATTAAGAAGCTCCACGAGCCGCCCGTGCAAAAGCGGGTGCGCCGCCAGAAGCGAGTCGCCGTTGTCCGGCTCGCCCCCGTGCCAGTCCGTCACCACCCCGCCGGCTCCGCGGATGATCGGAAGGATCGCCTGGATGTCCCAGGGGTTCACGATCGGGTCGCACATGATGTCCGCGAACCCGGACGCGACCAGCAGGTAGCCGTAGCAATCCCCCCACGTGCGGAAAACGCGCGCCTCCTCCGCCACCGCCGCGAACGCCGCCCCGTTCCGGTGGCGGGCCGGATTGAGCGGATCGCTGGTCAGCAGCGTCGCGTCCGCGAGCCGCCGGCATTCGCGGACGCGGACCGCCCTGCCGTTCAACTCGGACAAGCTGCCGTCGCCGATGAGCAGCTGGCCAAGGACGGGCTGGTGGATCACTCCGAGAACGGGCCGCCCGAGGTGTTTGAGCGCGATGAGCGTCCCGAAAAGCGGACAGCCCGATATGAACGACTTGGTGCCGTCAATGGGATCCAGCACCCAGACAAACTCGGCGTCGGGCCGGTCCTCCCCGAACTCCTCCCCGACGACGCCGTGCCAGGGGAATTTCTGGGCGATAAGGTCGCGGAGCATCTCCTCGGCGGCGCGGTCGGCGCGGGTCACCGGCGAGGCGTCGGCCTTCGTCTCCACCGCGAGCGACAAGTCGCCGAAAAACGGGCGGATAAGCTCGCCGGAGGCGCGGGCCAGCTCGACGGCAAACCGCTTGTAAGGCACGAGGTTCATGCGCGGGACAAAAGACGCGCGCCCCCTCCGGGGAAAGGGAAATCACCCGGCGCCGCCGCCCGCGCCGCGGGTTTTGGGATTTGGATTTTCCGCCGGAGCCTGTCTCCTCCCCCGCAAATGCCCGCACACTCATGGACGCTGCAGCCCATCCACTTCGTGGACTTCGAGGGAAACCTCTCCTCGGGCATCCTTGAGTTCGGCGCCGCCACCGTGCTCGGCGGCGAGGTCGTCGCCTCCGCCACCGCCCTCTGCCGCCCCACCGGACGCGTGCGGACCGAGGACACCGCCGTCCACGGCCTCGACGCCGGCGCCCTCTCGGACAAACGCCCCTTCGCGGACGAGTTCGAGCGCTTCTCGCGCCTGCGGGAAACCGGCCCGCTCGCCTCGCATTTCTCGGGCGCCGAAAACTCCCTGATAAAGTCCGTCTGGCCCTACCCGCGCCAGTCGCCCGACTTCGGCGCCGGCGGAACGGACTGGGGCCCCTGGGTGGACACCGGGCGCCTCTACCCGCAGTTCTACCGCGGCCTGCGCTCGGCGCGCCTCGAGGACCTCGTCGCGGATTTCAACCTGCTGGAAAAACTGGACGCCCTCGCCGCGAAAGTCTGCCCGGAGGGCCGCCGCCGCTTCCACGCCGCGCTCTACGACGCCCTCGCCGGCGCCCTGCTGCTGGCGCGGCTGGCGGAGGAGCCGTCCCTGCGCGACAAGTCGCCCGCGTGGCTGCTCGCCATGAGCACGCTGGACGGCGCCCGCCGCGGGGAATTGAGCCAGCCGGAGCTGTTTTGAGCGCCGCCTAATGGGTTGCCGCGAAACACCGGCGCGCTTGGCTGGGGGCGTGATGAGCCGCGGGACAACCTGCCCTTTCGAGAAAAAGTTCCCCTCGCAACTGGAGCGCGGGGACGCGTTTTTCATGAGCCTCGCCTACAACGCGGCCATTGACGCCTGGCGCGACGGCGAGGTGCCCGTCGGCTGCGTCATCGAGCGCGGCGGCGAGGTGCTCGCGACCGCCCACAACCGCGTCGAGGGCGCAAAGGATCCGACGGCGCACGCCGAGCTGCTCGCCATCACGCAGGCGGCGGCGCGCGCGGGCGACTGGCGGCTGGAGGACTGCACCCTCTTCGTCACGAAGGAACCCTGCCCCATGTGCTCCGGCGCCGCGCTGATGTCCCGCCTCAAGCGCGTCGTCTTCGCCGTGCCCGACGCGAAAATGGGCTGCCTCGGCGGCGCCGCCGACCTGAACGCCCTCGACCGGGCGAACCACCGCCTGGAGCTGACGCGCGGCGGCGAGGTGCTCGCGACCGCCCACAACCGCGTCG
>JAISTY010000137.1 GCA_031272375.1 Opitutaceae bacterium
AAAATCGGCGACGACAAATTCACGCTCGTCCGCGAGGATGACATCCTCGGCATCGTTGCCTAATTAACCACCACAACACCAACAATCAACACACATAAATATCATGGCTGCTAAACAAATCCTGTTTGACGACGCCGCTCGTCAAAAAATCCTCCGCGGGGTCGAACTCCTCTCCCGCGCCGTCAAGGTCACCCTCGGCCCCAAGGGCCGCAACGTCGTCCTCGACAAGAAATTCGGCTCGCCCGCCGTCACCAAGGACGGCGTCACCGTCGCCAAGGAGGTCGAACTCTCCGACCCCTACGAAAACATCGGCGCCCAACTCGTGAAAGAGGTCGCCTCCAAAACCAACGACGCCGCCGGCGACGGCACCACGACCGCCACCGTCCTCGCCGAGGCCATTTACAAGGAAGGCCTTAAACACGTCACCGCCGGCGCCAACCCGATCTACCTCAAGCGCGGCATTGACAAGGCCGTCGAAACCGCCGTCGCCGAACTCAAAAAGATCTCCAAAAAGGTCAACGCCCGCGAGGAAATCGGCCAGGTCGCGACCGTCTCCGCCAACTGGGACACCGCCATCGGCAACATCATCTCCGAGGCCATGGACAAGGTCGGCAAAGACGGCACCATCACCGTCGAAGAGGCCAAATCCATCGAGACCACCCTCGATGTCGTTGAAGGTATGCAGTTTGACAAAGGCTACCTCTCGCCCTACTTCGCCACCAACGCCGAGCGCCTCGAGGCCGTCCTCGAAGACGCCTACGTTCTCATCCACGAGAAGAAGATCAGCTCCCTCAACGACTTGCTGCCCCTCCTGCAGCTCGTCGCCAAAACCGCCAAGCCCCTCCTCATTATCGCGGAGGAAGTTGAAGGCGAAGCGCTTGCCGCCCTCGTGGTGAACAAGATCCGCGGCGTCCTCAATGTCTGCGCCGTCAAAGCCCCCGGCTTCGGCGACCGCCGCAAGGCCATGCTCGAAGACATCGCCATCCTCACCGGCGGCAAACTCCTCAGCGAAGACCTCGGCATCAAACTCGAAAACGTCCAGCTCGCCGACCTCGGCAAGGCCAAGCGCATCGTCGTTGACAAGGAAAACACCACCATCGTCGAAGGCGCCGGCAAATCCTCCGACATCCAGGGCCGCGTGAAACAAATCCGCGTCCAGATTGACGAGACCACCAGCGACTACGACCGCGAGAAACTCCAGGAGCGCCTCGCCAAGCTCGCCGGCGGCGTTGCCGTCATCAACATCGGCGCCGCCACCGAAGCCGAAATGAAGGAGAAAAAGGCCCGCGTCGAGGACGCCCTCCACGCCACCCGCGCGGCCGTCGAGGAAGGTATCGTCGCCGGCGGCGGCGTCGCCTATCTCCGCACCGCCAAGGGACTTGACGCCACCATCGCCAGCCTCGCCGGCGACGAGCAGCTCGGCGCCCAAATCGTCCGTCGCGCCCTCGAAGCCCCCCTCAAACAACTCTGCGCCAACGCCGGCGTCTCCGGCGACGTTGTCGTCCAGGAAGTTGTTTCCGACAAGGGCAACAAGGGCTACAACGTCGCCACCGGCCAATACGAGGACCTCGTCAAAGCCGGCGTCGTTGACCCGACGAAAGTGACCCGCACCGCGCTCCAGAACGCCGCCAGCATCGCTGGCCTCCTGTTGACGACCGAGGCGGTCATCACCGACATCCCTGAAAAGGAAAAGGCCCCCGCCGCCCCCGCCGGCGGCGGCATGGATTACAAAAATCCTCCACACAAAAACGCGGCCGCTTGTCGCCACGACCAGCTGCCGCCCCAAAAGACAAGCCGCCGTCCCGCGCAAGGACGGCGGCTTTTTATGCGCTCCCGCCAAAACACACCAACCCCCCCGCTAAAAATCCCCAAACCAACCACGAATTGCACGGATTTTCAGAAAATTGTTTTTTGAGTTTTTCAACGCCAAGACGCGAAGACGCCAAGGGGCGGAATTTAATCACCGAAGCACTAAAGGACGGAAACGCGGAATTGTTTTAGCCACACCTGTTCCCAAAATAATTATCGCCGCCAATACTCCGACACAATTGGTCCGCTTTCTTTTTTATCAAAGGCAACGTATTTTGCAAAATGCTCACAATTGTTGCCGAATAGATCATACTTTGGGTTTTTACTTGCTTCAATAATGCGTTCTTTGGCTGTCGGCATTGTATATCTGGCCGTTAAAATCCGTTAAATCCGTGGTTGGTTTGGGGAGCGCGGTTTTATTCGCCGACGAAATGGGCAGGGGCGTCCGTTAAAAGCCGTCTATGAGCGCGTTGAGGGTGGGGCTGGGGCGCATGGCGGCGTCGGCCTTGGCGTCGTCGGGATAATAGTAGCCGCCGATGTCAACGGGGCTGCCTTGGACGGCTTGGAGTTCGGCGATGATGCGGGTTTCGTTGGCGGCAAGCTGCCGCGCGAGAGGGGCGAAGGCGGCGGCAAGGTCGGGGGCGTCGGTCTGGGCGGCAAGGGCTTCGGCCCAGTAGAGGGCGAGGTAGTAGTGGCTGCCACGGTTGTCGAGGGAGCCGAGTTTGCGGGCGGGGGTTTTGTCGTTTTCGAGAATGCGGGTGTTGGCGGCGTCGAGGGTTCGGGCGAGGACGGCGGCCTTGGGGTTGTTCTGGGTTTCGGCGAGGTGGGCGAGGGAGGCGGCGAGCGCGAGGTATTCGCCGAGGCTGTCCCAACGGAGGTAATTTTCCTCCAAAAACTGCCGGACGTGCTTGGGGGCGCTGCCGCCGGCGCCGGTCTCAAAGAGGCCGCCTCCGTTGAGGAGCGGGACGATGGAGAGCATTTTGGCGGAGGTGCCGACTTCAATGATGGGGAAGAGGTCGGTCAGATAGTCGCGGAGAACGTTGCCGGTGACGCTGATGGTGTCCTGTCCCTTGACGAGACGCTGGAGGGTGAGGAGGCAGGCGTCGGCGGGGGGAAGGATGCGGATGTCGAGGCCCTCTGTGTTTTCAAGGGGGAGGTAGCGGTTGATTTTGGCAATGAGGGCGGCGTCGTGGGGGCGGTTGGCGTCGAGCCAGAAGATGGCGGGGGTGCGGGTGGCGCGGGCGCGTTTGACGGCGAGGCGGATCCAGTCGCGGACGGGGGCGTCCTTGGTCTGGCAGGCGCGCCAGATGTCGCCGGTGGAAACGGTGTGCCGCAGGAGCGCGTTGTTGTTTTCGTCGAGGATGGAAACAACGCCGTCCTCCGGGATGACGAAGGTTTTGTCGTGGGAGCCGTATTCCTCGGCGGCCTGGGCCATGAGGCCGACGTTGGGAGAGGTGCCGAGGGTCTTTGGGTCGAGGGCTCCGTGCCGTTTGCAGAACTCGATGACGGTCTGATAGACGCCGGCGTAGGTGCTGTCGGGGATGAGGGCGAGGGTGTCGCGGAGGGCGCCGTTTTTGTCCCACATCCGGCCGGAGTTGCGGATCATGGCGGGCATGGAGGCGTCAATGATGACGTCGCTGGGGACGTGGAGGTTGGTGATGCCCTTGTCGGAGTTGACCATGGCGAGTTCCGGATTCTCGGCGCGGGCGGCGTCGAGGTCGCGCCGGACGGCGGCTTGTTCGGCGGGGGCGAGGAGGGGGAGTTTGGCGAGGAGGTCGCCAATGCCGTTGTTGAAATTGACCCCGGCGCGTTCGAGGGCGGGGGCGTTGGCGGCGATGAGTTTTTTGAGGAAAACGCGGACGACGTGGCCGAAGATGACGGGGTCGGAGACCTTCATCATGGTGGCCTTGAGGTGGACGGAGAGGAGGAGGTTGCGGGCCTTGGCGGTGTCGAGCTGGGCTTGGATGAAGTCGAGCAGGGGCTGCTTCTGGAGGAGGGTGGCGTCGAGGATTTCGCCGGCTTGCAGGGGGAGTTTTTCGCGGAGGGTGACGCGCCGCCCGTCCGCCGTCTGGAGGACAATGCGCGCGGTGGCCGGGGCGGACAGGGTGACGGTGCGCTCGTTGTGGTAAAAATCACCGGAGGTCATGGTGGCGACGGCGGTGCGGCTGTCCGGCGACCAGGCGCCCATCGCGTGGGGATGCTTGCGGGCGTAGGCCTTGACAGAGGCGGGCGCGCGGCGGTCGGAGTTGCCCTCGCGGAGGACGGGGTTGACGGCGCTGCCCTTGATTTTGTCGTAGCGGGCGCGGGTGTCGTGCGCGGCGGGCGTGCCGGGGTTTTCCGGGTAGTCGGGGACGGGGAAGCCGGCGCGCTGGAGTTCGGCGATGGCGGCTTTGAGCTGGGGAACGGAGGCGCTGATGTTGGGGAGCTTGATGATGTTGGCGTCGGGGCGGAGCGTGGCCTGGGCGAGTTCGGCGAGGGCGTCCGGAACGCGCCGCGAGGGTTCGAGGGCGTCGGGACAGCGGGCGAGGATGCGCGCGGCGAGGGAGATGTCGCGGGGTTCGATGGCGATGCCCGCGCGCCTCGCGAAGGTTTGGAGGATGGGGAGCAGGGAGCGCGTGGCGAGGGCCGGGGCCTCGTCGGTCCGGGTGTAGAGAATGGCGGGAGTGCGCGGTGTGGCGGGCGGATGCATGGGGGCGGAGGGTGGGGAG
>JAISTY010000227.1 GCA_031272375.1 Opitutaceae bacterium
CTCAAATCCCTCAACGGACTCTCCGGCTCCGCCCTCAAGGCCGGGCAAATCCTCCAGCTCCCCGCGGACGAAAAAAAACCCGCTCCCGCCGCCGACGCCCCCGCGTCTCCCGCGCCCGCCGCCGGCCAGCTCACCCACACCGTCATGCCCGGCGAATTCCTCGGCGGCATCGCCCGCAAATACAAGGTGCCCCTCGCCGACCTCGCCACCCTCAACAACATCCCCGACCCCCGCAAACTCCAGGCCGGGCAACTTCTGAAAATCCCCGCCGGCGGACGCCTCCCCGCCGCCGCCCCCAAGCCCGTCGAGCAACAACCCGCCGCCGCGCCCGCCGCCCAACAACCCGCCGCGCCCGCGACGCAACCCGCGCCCGCCGCCCCCGTTGCCAGCCCTGAGTCCGCGCCCGACGTCCCCGTCATCCAGGCCGACCCCGCCCAGCCGCCCGTCATCAACCTCCCCTGACGCGTGCCGGAAAACCGGAGCCGGGGCGCCGCCCGCCCCGCGCGCCCCTTCGCCGCGCCGGCCCCGCGCCGGACGCCGCCATTCTTTTCAAACCCAATTCCAAGCCGCGCAGAAAACCCGTGACATGAGCCTCGACAACTTCAACCCCGACGCCCCCGCGGCGCCCGCCGGACGCCACCCGTTCAACCCCGTCTCCATCATCGTCCTCTGCGCCATCGCCCTCTCCGTCATCGGACTCGTCGCGATTCTCAGCACAAGATCCCATCACTTCAACAACCAGCTCATCGCCCTCGTCGCCGCCCTCGTCGCGGCCGCCATTGTCGCCTTCCTGCCATTGGAAAAATGCCGCCGCTTCGTGTGGCCGCTTGCCATCGCCGGCCTGCTGCTGCTCGCCCTCACCCTCATCCCCGGCATCGGCGTGGAGCACAACGGCGCCCGCCGCTGGATTTCCCTCGGTTTCGCGGAACTGCAATCCTCTGAGATCGGCAAGATGATCTTCGTCTTCGTCCTCGCCCACTACCTCGCCCTCAACCAGGCGCGGCTCGGCGGCTTCCTGCGCGGCTTCCTGTGCCCCCTCGGCATCATCGGCGCCTTTGCCGGCCTCATCGCCCTCGGCAGGGATCTTGGCTACACGGCCCTCACCGCCGCCGTCGGCCTGTCGCTGCTTTTCTTCGCCGGCGCCCGCCTGCGCTACCTCATCCCGGCGGGTCTGCTGGCCGCCGTTTCTCTGGCCGCCGCCGTCCGCCTCATGCCCAACCGCTTCCACCGCATAACCAGCTGGCTCGGCTTTGTCCTGCCCGACTGGCTCCGCGAACCGCTCGGCATCCCCGCCCCCATGCCCGATGACGTTTATCAACTCAAACAATCCCTTGCCGCCTTCGCCTCCGGCGGCGGCACCGGCGCCCACCTCGGGCAGGGACGCCAGAAGCTCAGCTTTCTGCCCGAACCCCACACGGATTTCATCCTCGCCTCCCTCGGCGAGGAGGGCGGCCTTCTCTTCACCCTCCCCGTCGCGCTGCTCTTCGTCGTCATTTTCGTCTGCGGCCTCCTCCACCTCCGGCGCGCGCCCAACCTCTTCCAATGGCTTCTCGTCTGCGGCTCGCTCCTCCTCCTCTCCCTGCAGGCCTTCGTCAACTTCGGCGCCGTCACCGGCATCCTCCCGACAAAGGGAATGCCCCTCCCCTTCCTCTCGCACGGCGGCTCCAACCTCCTCCTCATGGGCGCCATCATCGGCGTCCTCCTCAACACCCGCCGCGCCTGGAGCCGCCTCGACCCCGGCGCCGGCTTCGCCCGGAAGCTCACGGAATAACCCGCGCCCGCCATGACCGCGAACAACGAGATCCCTGAAACGCCTCCGCCCCCCCGCCACTACCTCGTCGCCTGCGGCGGCACCGGCGGCCACCTCGCGCCGGGCATCGCCCTCGCGCAGGCCCTCGCGCGCCGCGGCCACGCCGCCACCCTCCTCATCAGCGACAAGCCCGTTGACGCCCGCCTCGCCGGAAAATACCCCGCCCTCGGCTTCCGCAAAATCTCCGCCGCCCCGCTGTCCTTCTCCCCGAAAAAACTCGCCCGCTTCCTCGCCGCCCAGACGCGCGGCCTCCGCGAGGGCCTCCGCCTTGTCCGCGAAAAACGCCCCGCCGCCATCATCGGCTTCGGCGGCTTCACGAGCGCCGCGATCGTCGCCGCCGGCCTCCTCCGCCGCGTCCCCGTCGCCCTCCACGAGTCCAACCGCGTCCCCGGCAGGGCCACCCGCCTCCTCGCCCGCTTCGCCCGCCTCGTCTGGCTTCCCCCCGGCGTCGCCGCCCCCGGAATGGACGCCTCCAAAATCCGCTTCGCCGGCCTCCCGCTCCGCGAGGAAATCCGCCCGCTCCCGGCGGACGCGGCCCGCGCCCGCCTCGGCCTGCCCCCCGGCGGTCCCGTCCTTTCCGTCCTCGGCGGCAGCCAGGGCGCCGCGCCGCTCAATGCCTGGGCGCTCGCCGCCGCCCCCGCGCTCGCCGCCGCGGGCGTCCGCCTCCGCGTCATCACCGGCCTCGGCAAACAACCCGCCGACGCCCCCGCCGGCGTCTGCGTCCCGTTCACCGACGACATCCCCGCGCTCCTCTCCGCCTCCGACCTCGTCGTCGCCCGCGCCGGCGCCGGAACCATCGCCGAGCTTGTCCGCTGCGAAACGCCCTCCGTCCTCGTCCCCTATCCGCAGGCCGCCGACGACCACCAGCGCGCCAACGCCCGCCATTTCGCCGCGACCGGCGCGGCCCTCGTCGTGGAGCAGGACGCCCTCGCGGGCCTCCTCCCCGTTGTCCTGTCCCTCCTCCGCGACCACGGAAAACAACTTGCCGCCATGCGGGAAGCCCTTCGCCGACAAGCCGCCGACGACCCGCTCCCGCAAATTCTCGCCGACATCGAACGGCTTTCGTGAGGCGCCGGAAAAAAACCATGCCGTCAACGCCCGCCATCCCGTCGCTCCCGCCGCCGCCCGCGCCAATCCACTGCGCCGGCGTCTGCGGCATGGGCCTCGGTCCGCTCGCCATCTACCTCGCGCGGCTCGGGTATGCCGTCACCGGCTCCGACGACGCCCCCAACCCCGGCATGGCCGCCGCCCTCGCCGCCGCTGGCGTCGCGCTTGCCCCCCCGGACAAGCTGCCGCGCGGAACGCGTTTTTTAATCCACTCCAACGCCGTCCCCCCCGCGCATCCCCTCCGGCGGGCCGCCGCGCGCCTCGGCATCCCCTCCGCCCGCCGCGGCGAGGCCCTCGCCGCCCTCGCGACAAGCCGCCGCCTCGTCGCCGTCTGCGGCTCCCACGGCAAAACCACCACGACCGCGATGCTCGTCACCGCCCTCCGCGCCGCCGGCGCCGCCCCCGATTACATCCTCGGCGCCCTCTTCGCCGGCGACAACCCGCCGCCGCCCGCCGCCCCCGGCGCCGTTCCCGCCGACGGTCCCCCCTGGCTCGTCGCCGAAATTGACGAAAGCGACGGCACCAGAGACGCCTTCTCCCCCGAAATCACCCTCGCCACCAACCTCGATTGGGACCACCCCGACCGCTACAAAACCCGCGCCCGCCTCCTCGGCACCTTCGCGGCCCTTTTCGCCCGCACGCGCCTGAAGGTTTTTCTCAACGAAACCGCGCTTGCCGACGCCGCCCTCCCCGCCGGCGCCGCCCCGCTCACCTTCGGCCCCTCCGCCGCCGCCGATTACCGCGGCGTCCTGAAACGCTCCGGAAACGGCGTCCTCTCCATCGCGCTCTCCAACCGCTTCCCAAAGACGACGGCGCGCGTCGCCGCCCTCGGCGCCTTCAACGCCCTCAACGCCACCGCCGCCCTCGCCGTCACCCGCTTCATCACCGCCCGCCGCGACGCCCCCGCCGCCCGCCCGCGCGCCCGCCGCGACGTCCCCGCGCCGGATTTCTCCGCCCTCCTCGCCGGCTTCCCCGGCGTCCTCCGCCGCCAGACGGTTTTGTTCAACGGCCCCGCCGCCGTTGTCATCGAGGACTACGCCCACCACCCCGCCGAGATCGCCGCGCTGCTCGCCGCGCTCCGCGCCGCCTGGCCGCGCCACCGCCTCGCCGCCGTCTTCCAATCGCACCGCTTCAGCCGCACGAAACAGTTTCTCGACGGCTTCGCTTCCGCGCTCGCCGCCGCCGACAGCGTCCACCTCCTCGAAACCTACGGCGCCGGCGAACGCCCCCTCCCCGGCGGCGGCTTGTCCGACCTCCGCGCCGCCCTCCGCAAAACCGCCCCGAACCTCCCCGTCTCCGCGGGCGCGCCCGCGTTGGAAAAAATTTCCGCGACGGCGGACGCCCCCGCCGTCATCGCCTTCATCGGCGCCGGCGACATCCACCGCCACGCCCGCGCCCTCGCGCGGCGGCTTGCCTGCGCGGAATGGGACGCCCTCGCGCGGCGGCTTGTCGCGCGCCGCGAGGAACCCCTCGCCCCGAAAACCACGCTGCGGATCGGCGGCGCCGCCCGCCTTTACGCCGAGCCGGAAAACACGGACGACCTGCGGCGGCTTGTCCGCGCCGCGCGGGAGGCCGGCGTCCCCGTTTTCATGCTCGGACGCGGCTCGAACCTCGTCGTTCCCGACAACGGCCTCGACGCCCTTGTCATCGCCCTGCGCGGCCCCGGATGGGAGCGCGTGGAGTTGCTTCCAAACGGGGACATTTTCGCGGCGGCGGGTTGTCGCCTGCAACGCCTCTGCGCCTTCGCGATGAGCCGCGGCATCGCCGGCTTCGAGGCGCTCGCGGGCATCCCCGCCAGTCTCGGTGGCGCGCTCCGCATGAACGCCGGCGCGCACGGCGTCTCCCTTCTCGAACGCGTCGTGGAACTCCACCGCCTTTCCCCCGCCGGAAACGTTGCCAGGCTGCCGCGCGGACGCCTCGGCGCGGGCTACCGGCGTTGCGCCGCGCTGGAAAAAACCGGCGCCATCGCCCTCGGCGCCGTCCTGCGCGGAACCGGCGCCGACGCCCCCGAAGCCATCGCCGCGCGGATGCGGGCGTTCGCCGCGCAACGCCGCCGCTCGCAGCCCCGCGAGCCGAGCGCCGGCTGCGTTTTCCGCAACCCGCCGGGCGATTCCGCCGGACGCCTCATTGACGCCGCCGGACTGAAAGGCCTGCGCGTCGGCGGCGCGAGGGTCTCGCCCGTCCACGCGAATTTCATTGTGAACACCGGCGGCGCGACAGCCGCCGACTTCCTCGCGCTCGCGCGGCTCGTCCGCGAAAAAGTCGCCCAAAAACACGCCCTCACCCTCGCGCCGGAAATCCTTTTCCCCGGCGGATTGTGAGGGTGTTGGAGGTTCACACAAAGGGCGCCAAGGGCTTCGCGAAGGTCACAAAGTATCCAAGCCTTTGAACAGAAGATAAAAAGAACAGACTTGAAGACCCTGTTTTTATGCGGCGCCCCGCGGCAGGACACGCCCCTCTTCATTCCTCTTCTTATCTTCTGTTCAAAACCTTCGTGCCTTCGTGTCTTCGTGTGAGACAAATCCCAAACCAACCACGGATTTGAACGGATTCCACGGATGGAACTGTTTGTTGCTTAACCACTAATAAACACTAATCAAACACTAATCCGAACTGAATTAACCACAGAGAACTCAAAGAAGCTCTCAAAGCCGGTTAGCCACTAAAATCCCACTAAAAAGGCGAGCAAAGCGCGCGGGGAAGAGGGAGGAAGGGGTTGGTTTGATAACATGAATAATATGAATTAGTTATAAATTATTATGGTCTGTTTAGTGAGGGTTTAGT
>JAISTY010000009.1 GCA_031272375.1 Opitutaceae bacterium
CGGCAACGCCGCCCGCGCACCGTTCGCCGCTTTTTCACCCGCCGCGAAGTCCTCCGGCTTCCCGCATCCGACACACATCCAATCCACACCCGAACCATGGCCACCAAGTCATCCAAAAAATCCGCCGCAAAAAAATCCGCGGCTCCAAAGTCCGCCCCCAAAGGCTCCAAGTCCCCCAAATACGTCTTCACCTGGGGCAACGGCAAAGCCGACGGCAACGGCTCCATGAAGCCCCTCCTCGGCGGCAAGGGCGCCAACCTCGCCGAAATGACCCGCATCGGCCTCCCAGTCCCTCCCGGCTTCACCATCACCACCGAGGTCTGCACCTATTACTACCAGAACAAAAAAACCTACCCCGCCTCCCTCCAGTCCCAAATCGAGGCCGGCGTCAAAAACATGGAGCGCATCATGGGCCTCAAATTCGGCGACGCCTCCGCCTTCCCCCTCCTCGTCTCCGTCCGCTCCGGCGCCCGCGACTCCATGCCCGGCATGATGGACACCATCCTTAACCTCGGCCTCAACGACCAGACCGTCCTCGCCCTCGAAAAAGCCACCGGCAACCCGCGCTTCGCCTGGGACTGCTACCGCCGCTTCATCCAAATGTATGGCGACGTCGTCCTCGGCGTCCAAAAACGCGAAAACGAGGACCACGAGCCGTTCGAGAGCGTCATCCACGCCTTCAAACACGAACGCTACAACACCGACATCGAGGACTCCAAACTCACCGCCGAGGACCAGCAGGAACTCGTCAAACGCTTCAAGACCCTCGTCCTCGAACGCACCGGCAAATCCTTCCCCAACGACGCCTGGGCGCAGCTCAAGGGCGCCATCGGCGCCGTCTTCGGCTCCTGGATGAACGACCGCGCCATCGTCTACCGCCGCAAATACAACATCCCCACCGAATGGGGCACCGCCGTCAACGTCCAGGCCATGGTCTTCGGCAACGCCAACGACAACTCCGGCTCCGGCGTCGCATTCACCCGCAACCCGGCCAACGGCTCCAACGAGTTCTACGGCGAATTCCTCATCAACGCCCAGGGCGAGGACGTCGTCGCCGGCGTCCGCACCCCCGAACCCGTCGCCCGCCTCGAAAAACAACTCCCAAAGGCCTTCGCCGAACTCAAACGCGTCCGCAAAACCCTCGAATCCCACTTCCGCGACGTCCAGGACTTCGAGTTCACCATCCAGGACGGCAAACTCTACATGCTCCAGACCCGCAACGGCAAACGCACCGCCGCCGCCGCCCTCAAGTTCTCCATGGACATGGTCAAGGAGCACCTCATCAACTGGCAAACCGCCATCCTCCGCAACCCCGCCGACCAGCTTGACCAGCTCCTCGCACCCATCTTCGACGCCGCCGAGCTTAAAAAAGCCAAGGTCATCGCCACCGGCCTCCCCGCCGGCCCCGGCGCCGCCACCGGCCGGATCTACTTCAACGCCGAACGCGCCGTCGCCGCCGCCGCCAACGGCGAAAAAGTCCTCCTCGTCCGCCTCGAAACCTCCCCCGAGGACCTCCGCGGCATGATCGCCGCCGAAGGCATCATCACCGCCCGCGGCGGCGTCTCCTCCCACGCCGCACTCGTCGCCAGACAAATGGGCAAGGTCTGCGTCTGCGGCGCCTCCGCCATCCAGATTGATTACGAGAAAAAAACCGCGACCATCGACGGCGCCTCCTACGCCGAGGGCGACTACCTCTCCATTGACGGCACCAAGGGCGACATCTACGCCGGCCAGCTCAAGACCGCCCCCTCCGAAATCATCGCCGGCACCCTCCACAACAACGCCGCCGCCAAAAAGACGGAAAAGTTCAAGCACTACGACCAGCTCATGAAATGGTGCGCCAAGGCCTCCCGCCTCCAAATCCGCACCAACGCCGACACCCCCGCCCAGGCCGCCAACGCCATCGCCTTCGGCGCCACCGGCATCGGCCTCACCCGCACCGAACACATGTTCTTCGAGGGCGACCGCATTGACGCCATGCGCGAGATGATTCTCGCCAACGACACCGCCGCCCGCGAAGCCGCCCTCGCCAAAATCCTCCCCTACCAACGCGCGGACTTCCTTGGCATCTTCAAGGCCCTCAAAGGCTTCCCCGCCACCATCCGCTTCCTCGACCCGCCGCTCCACGAATTCCTCCCCCACGCCAAGGAGCAGCAATTCGACCTCGCCCGCAAACTCGGCATCCCCGTCGAGAAAATCATGGCCCGCGTCCAGGAACTCCACGAGTTCAACCCCATGCTCGGCTTCCGCGGCTGCCGCCTCGGCATCAAATACCCTGAAATCACCCGCATGCAGGCCCGCGCCGTCTTCGAGGCCGCCGCCGACGCCCAAAAACTCAAAATCAAGACCCAACCCGAAATCATGATCCCCCTCGTCGGCTTCAAAAAAGAACTCGACCTGCAAGTCGCAATCGTCCATGAAGTTGCAAAAGCGGTCCAAGCCGAGAAGAAGGTGAAACTCACCTACAAGGTCGGCACCATGATTGAAGTCCCCCGCGGCGCCCTCACCGCCGATGAAATCGCGCAAACCGCCGAATTCTTCAGCTTCGGCACCAACGACCTCACGCAAACCGCCCTCGGCATGAGCCGCGACGACTCCGGCAGCTTCCTCGGCGCCTACCAGGAAAACGAAATCATCAAGAAAAACCCCTTCGCCTCGATAGACCAGACGGGCGTCGGGCAACTCATTCAAATCGCGATAGCGAAAGGCAATGCGACGCGCCCCGGCATCAAGCTCGGCATCTGTGGCGAGCACGGCGGCGACCCCGACAGTGTCAAATTCTGTCATCGTGCCGGCCTGACTTATGTGAGCTGCAGTCCCTTCCGCGTGCCCGTCGCCCGTCTCGCCGCCGCCCAAGCCGCCGTCGAACAACAACAGGCCGCCGCCACCCCAAAGAAAAAGAAGTAAGCCGACAACCTGCCGCTCCCTCCCAACAAGCCGCCGCCGTCCCCAAAAGACGCGGCGGCTTTTTTCCTAACTTCTGTGTTCCCGTCGCGCCGCGCGTGTTCACACGCGCT
>JAISTY010000064.1 GCA_031272375.1 Opitutaceae bacterium
CATGCGCCAGTCGCCGCCGCCGACGGAGAGCTGGGCGCTGTAGATGAAGGCGAGGCCGATGCCGGAGAGGGCGAGGATGGCGAGGGGCGTGATCCAGTCGAAACGCGCGCGCGTTGTCCGTTTCGCAAAGAAGCGGAGGAGGGCTGAAAACGAGTGCCTTTGGCGTTTCACGGGGGAAAGAGGGGGGATGGATTTCCCTGCCCACCCCTCCAAGCCAACACGGATTTTACGGATGCGGCACGGATTTCACGCGCATTACATTGATGTTAGAAATATCAACCACCCCGTCTTCCGTTGCCATCCGCGCGGCGGGCGGAGCCGTTGTTTCCCGCCGGCGGGCGGCGTCCGGAGAGGCCGTGGCGGTCAGATTTCGTAGGGCGGGAGGGCTTTTTCGGTGGGCACCTTTTCCAGGCGGACGTAGACGGGGAGGCCGTTCTCGTGGGGGACGGGGGTCTCGCCTTGGATCAGGGGGAGGGCGTAGCGGAGGTATTGGTGGTTCATGCTGACGCCGTCCTCGTTGATCCATTCGCGGGGGAGTTTTTTGACGCCGTTGGCGATGTCGCCGAGGGCGGCGAGGCCGGTTTCGCAGGTGTAGTGGTCTTTGTCGCCGCGCAGGAGGGTGACCATTTTGCCGCTTTCGCCGGCGATGGCGGCTTTGACGGCGGCTTGTCCGGCGAGGAACGACTCGTCGGCGTCGGTTTTGGAGCCGGCGTGGGCGGCGGCGCGCTGCGGGTGGCCGAGTTTGGCGGTGCGCACCTTGAGGTCGGGCAGTTTTTCGTTGAGGAGGGCCTGGAGGTAATCGGCGGCGCCGCCGAGCTGGGCGTGGCCGAAGGCGTCGGTTTTCTCCGCGGCGGCGACGTAGTTGCCGTCAACGTCAACGAGGCCCTCGCCGACGACGATGAGGCAGTATTTTTCGCGTTTGAGGACGCGTTGGACGTCCTCGGTGAATTTGTCCGGGGAGAAGGGGACTTCGGGGAGGCAGATGATGTGCGGGGGGTCGTGGGGGTGGTCGCGGCGTTTGGCGAGGGAGGCGCCGGCGGCGATCCAGCCGGCGTTGCGGCCCATGACCTCGACGATGGAGACGAGGTCGTTGCGGCCCATGGCCTCGCTGTCGCAGGCGAGTTCGCGGACGATGGTGGAGATGTATTTGATGACGGAGCCGTAGCCGGGGCAGTGGTCGGTGACGGGGAGGTCGTTGTCCACGGTTTTGGGGATGCCGATGACGCGGAGTTCGTAGCCCTGTTCCTTGGCGAGCTTGTCAATTTTGTCGGCGGTGTCCTGGGAGTCGTTGCCGCCGGCGTAGAAGAAGTAGCGGATGTTGCGGGCCTTGAAGACCTCGAGGACGCGCTCGAAGTCGGCTTGTTTCTTGAGTTTGTAGCGGCAGGTGCCGAGGGCGGCGCCGGGGGTGTGGCGGAGGCCGCGGATGGTTTGCTGGGACTCGGCGGCGAGGTCCACGAAGTCCTCGTTGAGGATGCCGAGGACGCCGTTGAGGGTGCCGTAGATTTCCTCGACGCAGTCGTGGTTGAGGGCTTCGGCGACGACGCCCGCGATGGATGCGTTGATGACGGCGGTGGGGCCGCCGGACTGGCCAATCAGGACGTTGCCTGCGAGTTCTTCGAACATGGTGCTTGTGTGGGTTGGTTTGAGTTGACTGGAAAAAAACAGGGGCGCGGAGGGTGGGGGTCGCGCGGAGGGGCTTGCAACCGGAAATTTGGGCGGGCGCGGCGACGCGCGGTTTAACTCCTCGGGCTCCGTGTGATGCGCGCGGGTTTCAGGCGGCGAGGTTGTCCGGGCCGAAGGAGTCGGGGAGGAGGCGGTCGAGGGTGGTGTCGAGGCGTCCGGGGCCGTCGCAGAGGGCGATGACGCGGGTGTTGGCGGAGAACTCGCGCAGGACCTGGCGGCAGGCGCCGCAGGGGGCGGTCGGCGTCGGGGTCGGGGTGTGGATGAGGACGCAGCGGATTGTTTTCGCGCCGGCGGTGACGGCGGCGAAGACGGCGGCGCGCTCGGCGCAGATGGTCAGTCCGAGGCTGGCGTTCTCGACGTTGCAGCCGGCGTGGACGCGCCCGGTGTCGTCGAGGACGGCGGCGCCGACGCGGAAGCCGGAATAGGGGGCGCGGGCGTTGCGGGCGGCGTTGCGGGCGGCGGCGGCGAGTTTGCGGAGGGGGAGTTTGGGGGCGGCGGTTTTCATGGGCGGCGGCTTGTCAGGGGAGGTTTTTCTTTTGGCCGCCGGCGCAGAGGAAGAGGACGGCCATGCGGACGGCGATGCCGTTGGTGACCTGCTCCAGGATCACGCTGCGGTCGCCGTCGGCGAGGTCGCTGTCAATTTCGACGCCGCGGTTGATGGGGCCCGGGTGCATGATGATGGCCTTTGGGTGGAGCCAGGAGGCGCGCTCCTTGTTGAGGCCGAAGAGGGCGGTGTATTCGCCGAGGGAGGGGAACATGCCCGCCGCCTGGCGCTCGTGCTGGATGCGCAGGAGCATGACAACCTCGGCGTCGCGCAGGGCGCTTTTCAGGTCGTGCGAGACGGTGACGCCGAGGTCCGCGAGCGTTTCGGGGACGAGGGTCGAGGGGCCGACGACCGTGACAGCGGCGCCCATTTTGGTGAGCGCGTGGATGTTGGAGCGGGCGACGCGGCTGAAGAGGATGTCGCCGAGGATCGCGACCTTGCGTCCGCGCATGGAGCCGAGGCGCTCGCGCATGGTGAAAGTGTCGAGGAGGCCCTGCGTGGGGTGGGCGTGGGCGCCGTCGCCGGCGTTGATGACGGGAATGCCGAGGATGTTGGAGAGGTAGAGGGGGGCGCCGGAGGCGGAGTGGCGGATGACAATCATGTCGGCCTTCAAAGCCTGGATGTTCTCGGCGGTGTCGCGGAGGCTTTCGCCCTTGGTGGTGGAGGAGCGGGCGGCGTCGAAGGCGATGGTGTCGGCGCCGAGGCGTTTGGCGGCCATCTCGAAGGAGATGCGGGTGCGGGTGCTGGGTTCGAGGAAGAGGTTGACGAGGGTTTTGCCGCGGAGGGCGGAGAGTTTTCCGGGCGGGCCGGACAAGGCCTTCTTGAAGACGCGCGCGGTGGCGTGGATGTGGTCAATTTCGCCGAGGGAAAGCTCTTCGAGGGCGAGGAGGTGTTTGCGTGTCCAGGTCATTGCGAAAGGAGGGCGCGGGCGGGTTCAGGTGATTTTGCGGACGGATTCGCGGATCACGAGCGTCGGGGGCAGGATGATGGGGGTTTTGGGCGCGTCCGGGCAGGGTTCCAGCCGCCCGAGGAGCAGGCGGACGGCGGCGACGCCCATGTCCGCCACCGGCTGGGCGACGGTTGTCAGCGGCGGGGAAAGCTGCCGCAGGTAGGGGAGGTCGTCGTAGGCGACGAGCGAGACGTCGTCCGGCACGCGAAGTCCGGCCTCGGAGAGGGCGCGGAGGGCGCCGAGGGCGAGGAGGTTGCTCGTCGCGAAAAGCGCGGTGAAGCCGGGTGATTCGAGCAGGAGGTGTTTGGTGTCGAGGTAGCCGGCGCGCTCGCCGTAGGAGTCGCCGGCGATGAGCGTGTCGTCGGGGCGGACGCCGTTTTTTTCGAGGGCCGCGAGGTAGCCGGCGACGCGGGCCTTGCCGGGCGCGCTTTCGCGGATGCCGCGGAGGCAGGCGATGCGGCGGTGCCCGTTTTCGAGGAGGTATTCGGCGGCCATGCGCCCGCCGGCGAGGTTGTCGGAGGTGACGCTGGGGAGGGTCGCGCCGGGAAAGACGCGGTCAACGAGGACGACGGGGCGGTTGTCGCGGGCCGTGCCGGAGAAGTCCTCCGGGGAACGCCCGACGGGGCAGACGATCATGCCGTCAACGCGCCGGTTCCAGAGGAGGGCGACGGCCTGGCGTTCGAGGTCGGCGTTTTCCTCGCTGTCGCAAAGGATGATGGAATAGCCGCGCGGGCGGGTCTGGCTGACAACCTGCCGCGCGATGCCGGCGAAGAAGGGGTTGGCGATGTCGGGGATGACCAGGCCGATGGTGTGGGTTTTTCTGAGGCGGAGGCTGCGGGCGATGGGGTTGGGGGTGTAGTTTTCCTTTTTGACCAGTTCGCGGACGCGGGCGGCGGTTCTGTCGCTGATGCGGTATTTCCCGGCCTGGCCGCTCAGGACACGCGAGATGGTCGTGCAGGAGACCCCCAGTTTTGCGGAGATTTGCTTTAACGACGAAAGTGGGCGGCCCGGGTTCATTGTGGCGGCGCGGAGGCAAGGGGCTTCGCGCCGCCTTTGGAAGAGAAAAGACGGCGCGCGCGGGGGCGCCGGCCTCACGCCGCGGCCATCAGCCGGCGGTAGGCGAGGAAGTCCTTGTGGAGGCGGTGGAAAACCGCGTGTTTGCGGTCATGGTAGCGGGCGACTTTGCCGCGCGAGGGCGTGATGACGGCGCCGGACTTGTTCATCGCCCGCATCGCCGCGAAAATGTCCGCGTGGCGTCCGGCGGCGACGGCGCCGAGGACGGCGGAGCCGAGCAGCACGGCCTCCGGCTCGGCGGGCAGCACGATGCGGCAACCGGTGATGTCCGCGTGCTCGCGCAGGAACACGGGGTTTTTCGTGCCGCCGCCGCAGGCGAGGACGGTCTTGATGGCGTAGCCGCGGCGGTTCAGCTCCGAGATGATGTGCCGCGTGCCGTGGGCGACGGCCTGGATGGCCGCGAGATATTGCAGCGCGAGGTCGTCCGCGGTGGCCGAGAGGGAGAGGCCCGCGACGGTCCCTTTGAGCGTCGGGTCGGCGCGTGGGGAGCGGTTGCCATGGAAATCGGGCTGGATGTGGAGGTCTCGCGTCAGTTCGGCGGGGTGGGCGGCCTTGCGCTGGCGCGCAAGCGCGTCGAGGCGGGCGTTGAGAAGCTCGTAGAGGGTTCTGCCGGAGGCGGCGGCCTCCTTCGCGAGGGGGATGGAGGCGGCGTGGGAGTGGATGATGTGGTCAATGAGCGCGCCCGTCGCGGACTGTCCGCCCTCGGTGAGCCAGAGGCCGGGGATCATCGCGGAGAAATACGGCCCCCAGATGCCGCGGATGAAAAGCGGCTCCGGCGAGACGGCCATGTGGCAGCTCGACGTGCCGCCGATGAGCGCGAGGCGCGAGGGCAGGGCGGCCGCCGCCGGCGCCCTTCCCCCGACGGGCGCGCCGAGCAGACCGAGGCCGCCGGCGTGGGCGTCAATAATGCCCACGCCCACGGGCGTTCCGGGGCGAAGGCCGAGTTCCGCGGCGGAGCGGGGCGACAAGCCGCCGCCGACAGGCTCCCCCATCGGGCGGACGCGCGCGCCGATTTTCCCGAAATTATCCGCCGCCAGCTCCCCGAGGCCGATCCGGTCGAAGTAGGACTTGTCCCAACCTTTGCCGTCGTTGCCGCGGTGCCCGAGGTAGGTCCACTTGCAGACGGTCGTGCAAAGGGAGCGGGTGTCGTCGCCCGTGGCGCGGTAGGTGAGGAAGTCGGCGAGGTCGAGGAAACGGACTGTTTCGCGCCAGGAGCCGGGGAGGTTTTCCTTTATCCAGAGAAGCTTGGGCGTCTCCATTTCCGGGGAAATGACGCCGCCGACGTAGCGGAGGACGGGGTGGCGGGTGGCGTTGACGCGCCCCGCCTGCGGGATGGCGCGGTGGTCCATCCAGACAATCACGTTTTGCGCGGGCGCGCCCGTCGTGGAGAGCGAGACCGGCCTGTCGTCCGCGCCGAGCGCAACGAGCGAGCTGGTGGCGTCGAAACCGACGCCCGCGACGGCGGCGGACGGGGCGGCGGCCTGTTTGAGGGCGTTTTGGACGGCGTGGCAGCAGGCGGCCCAGATGTCGTCGGAGGACTGCTCGACGTGGTCGGGCGCGGGCTTCCACATTTGGATGGGCTTGCTGGCGGAGCCGAGGAGTTTGCCGGAGGCGTCGAAAACGCCGGCGCGGGCCGAGCCGGTGCCGACGTCAACGCCGATGAAGAGCGGGGAGGAGCGGGTGGTCATGGGAGGGCTGGATGGAGGATTTTTTCGAGGCGGGAAACGTTTTCGCGGGTTCGCGGGCGAAGTGAAGTTTTGTTTTTGCAAAAACCGGCGGCTTGTTTTGCGTGCCCCGCCAAAACGCCAGCAACCCCGTTCCCGCCATGCCAAAACAAACCGCCTCCGCCGAACGTGTCACCGTGCGCCACATCGCCGAGCTGGCGGGGGTCTCCGTCGGCTCGGTCTCGACCGTCCTGAACAACCACCAGGTGGAGCGGCGCATCTCCGAGGGAACCGTTAAACGCATCCGCGAGGCGGCCGCGAAACTCGGCTATCTGCCGAACATCGGCGCCCGCCGCCTCCGCAGCAAAGGCGGCGGCAAACCGCCCGTCGTGCTCGCCATCGTCACCAGCTACGAGGCCCCCATCCCCTTGATCAGCCACTTCATCACCGCCCTCCGCCGCCGCGTGAAGGACCACGAGCAGCACAGCCAATACCTGTTCTCGGTCATGATAGAGATGTTCTCGGCGGGAAGACTGCGTGAGACGCAGGGGCTTCTCTCCGGCGACCTCTTCAACGCCGCCATCATCCTCAACACCACCCCGGAGGACGACCAGTTCCTCCGCCACAACCGCGTCGCCTGCCCCGTCGTGCTCGTCAACCGCGCCATCGCCGGCTACCCCTCCGTCACCGAGGACATGGCCGGCGGCGCCAAGGCCGCCGACATCCTCATCCGGGGAAAATCCAAACGCCTCGTCGTCCTGCACGGCAGCCCCCTCACGCAAATCACCAAGGGCCGTGTGGACAGCTTCATGCGCCGCGCCGCCGAAACCCTCGGCTGCCCCGCCGTCGAGGCCGTCGCCGACGACCTTTCCGAGGACGCCGGCTACCGCGCCGTCAAAAGCCTCCTCAAAAAAGGCTCCGAGGCCGACGGTCTTTACGCCGTCTCCGACCCGCTCGCGCTGGGCGCCTACCGCGCCATCCGCGAAACGGGACGCTCCATCCCCAATGGCATCTCCGTCGTCGGCACGGGCGACTACGACATTTCCGCGTTCTTCGACCCGCCGCTGACCTGCGTGGGCGTCTCCCACAAGGAGCTGGCCGAGGCCGCCGTCGCCTCCCTCCTGCGGCAGCTTGGGCGCGGCGCGGCGGCGGAGACCGGCAAGGTCGTCCCCGTGCGGGAACTCGCGCGCGCCTCCGTCCGCAAGGCGTGACGCCCGCGCGGAGCCGTTCCCGTTTCAACAACAACAACAACGCCGCGCGCCGCGCGTCACCCCGCCTGCGGCGGCTTGTCCCCGCCCGCCGTTTTCCGCCCGCCGCGCTCGCGCAGGATCTGCTCGAACCCGAGACCGCTGAGTTTCGCGACGCCCCCGAACAGCCGCCAGAGCGCGAACAGCGCCATGCCCGTCGAGGGCGGCACGATGACCAGCCACCCCATCCAGAACATCCGCGAAAGCTGCCCGTTGAACGCCTCCGAGCCGGCGGGCGCCGTCAGCAGCAGCCGCGCGAGCCAGAAGTTCAGCGCCGCGCTCAACGCGAACGACCCCACCAACCACAGCCCCGATCGCGTGAGCAGCCGCTCGAAATCACCGCGCCGCCCCCGCGCGTCGAGGGCCGCGTTGACCCGCTCCGTGTCTATCAGCTGCCCGTTGAAAAACAGCGTCCGCATCAGCGAGCGCTCGGACCGCAGCGTGAGCAGCAGCGCGACGGCGATGAGCGCGGGAATGCTCGCCTCCTTCACCGCGAACCAGAACACGTCCGTCTTCAGCGCGCCCAGCACCCCTGTCAGCAAAACCCCCGCCGCGCCGATGACCGCGATGACGCTCGCCTCGCGCCGCCGCGCCAGATCCCAGATGAAATAGCCGACGGGAAACGCCAGCGCCACGAACATCGCCGGCAGCGGGCCGAGACGCTCCGGCGCGCTCAGCTTGGAAAGCGCCAGCGCGGGCGCGGCGATGTTGAGCGCGAGGTTCGCAAAAAGATTCTCTCCCGGTTTTTCGGCGGACATGCCGCCGGAGTCAGCCGCCAACCCGCCGCCGGGAAAAGCGGATTTTCCCGCGCGCCTATCGGCGACGGCGGCTTGTTTGCGCTTCCGCTTTCCCGCGCCGCCGGTTTGCTGCGGGGCATGATTTTGCTCGGCGTGAACATAGACCACTCCGCGACCCTCCGGCAGGCCCGCTACCGCGGCTACCCCTCCACCACCGGCGGCCCCGTCGAACCCGACCCCGTGCTGCTCGCCGCCCTCGCCGAGCAGGCGGGCGCCGACGGCATCACCATCCACCTCCGCGAGGACCGCCGCCATATCCAGGAACGCGACGTCTGGCGCCTCCGCGAATCCTGCCGCACACGCGTCAACCTCGAGATGGCCTGCGACGACGCCATGCTCGCCCTCGCCCTCCGCCTGAAGCCCGACTCCGTCTGCCTCGTCCCCGAAAACCGCGACGAAATCTCCACCGAGGGCGGGCTGGACGTCGCCGGCCGCCCGGAACGCGTCGCCGCCTGCGTCGCCGCCCTGTCCGCCGCGGGCATCACCGCGAGCCTGTTCATTGACCCCGACGCCGCCCAGGTCGGGGCGGCGGCGGCTTGTCGCGCGCCTTTTGTCGAGCTGCACACGGGCGCCTGGGCCAATGCCTGGCACACCCCGCGCCGCGCGGAGGAGTTCGCCCGCCTCGCGCAAGGCGCCGCGCTCGCGGCGAAGGCCGGCCTCTCGGTCAACGCCGGCCACGGCATCAACTACCAAAACATCCGCGACATCCGCGGCATCCCCGGCCTCCACGAGTTGAACATCGGCCACAGCATCCTTTGCCGCGCCCTCTTCGTTGGCATCGGCCCCGCCGTCCGCGAAATGAAACGCCTCATGAACGGGACGCCCCTGTGAACCCCGCGAACGACAACCCGCCGCCGGCCGCTCCGGGACTCGGCGCCGACATCGTGGACATCGCCCGCGTCGAGCGCGCCATCGAACGCCACGGGGAGCGTTTCCTCGAATACGTCTTCACGGAGGAGGAGCGCGCGTATTGCGCGGCCATGCGCCGCCCCGGACAGCATTACGCGGCCCGCTTCGCCGCGAAGGAGGCTGTCGCCAAATGCCTCGGCACCGGCATCGGCCACGGCCTTTCCTGGAAATCCGTCTCCGTCCGCAACACCCCCGAAGGCGCCCCGCTGGCCGTCCTCGACGCCCCCGCCGCCGCCCTCCTGCGCGCCTCCGGCGGCTCCGGCCTGCGCCTGACCCTCTCGCACACAAAAACGGTTGCTTTGGCGGTCGCCCTTATCATTCAACCCCGCCCCTGACTCCATGACTCCGCTCCCCAACACCCATCCGGTCCTTTCCTGCGAGGAGGCCATCGCTTTTGAGAAGGCCCTCTTCGGCGGCGACGCCGGCGCGGAATGGAACGCCATGCGGGCCGCCGGCCTCGCCGTGGCGGAGGCCGTCCTTGAGGACTTCCGCGAAATCGGCGGCTTCCCGGCGGACGGGCGCGTCCTCGTCCTCTGCGGCAAAGGCCGCAACGGCGGCGACGCCCTCCTCGCCGCCCGCGCCCTCCTCGAAAAATTCCCGAAGGCCTCCGCGGACGTCCGCTTCGTCCATGGGCAGAAAGCCCTGCGCCCGCCCGCCGCCCGCGCCGCGGAACTCCTCTGGGCCTGCCGCGACCGCGTCCAGACCCTCCACGGCCCGCCCGCCGGCCCCTACGCCGTCTGCCTCGACGGCATCTTCGGCCACTCCTTCCGCGGCAAACTCGACGAGCCGTCCGCCCGCGCCATCGAGGAAACGCGCCGCGCCGAAATCTCCCTGCGCGCCGCCGTTGACCTGCCCAGCGGACTGGACGACCCCGGCGCCTTCCGGGCCGATTTCTCCTACGCCACCGGCGTCGTCAAAAAACCCCTCCTTTACCTGCCCGCCGCCGGGCGCCCCCGCTACCTCGACCTCGGCTTCTTCAGGGACCTCCCCAAAACCCGCGCCCTCCGCGCCTCCTGGAAAGCCCCCTGCCGCGTCCTCACAACCGGACTGCTCGCCGACCTCGCCGCCTTCCGCCGCCCCACCCTCCACAAATACGCCGCGGGGCACGTGTTCGTCATCGGCGGCTCGCGCAACCTCCCCGGCGCCGTGCTCATGAGCGTCCGCGCCGCCCTCAAAAGCGGCGCCGGCCTCGTGAGCGCCTTCGTCCCGAAATCCCTCGTCCCCGCCTTCGCCGCCCGCCTGCCGGAGGCCATGTGGATCGGCTGGCCGGAACTCCCCGACGGCAGCTTGTCCCCGGAGGGCTTCCCCCGCCTGCGCGAACGCCTCCCGGCCGCCAACGCCCTCGTCATCGGCCCCGGCATGGGCCGCGACCCCGAAACCCTCACCCTCGCCCGCGACATCATCGCCAGCTCCCCAGTGCCCCTCGTCATTGACGCCGACGCCCTCCAGTCCACCACCGTGCACGCCGGGCGCGCCCCGCGCATCCTCACGCCCCACACGGGCGAGTTCGCCCGCCTCGCCCAGGGCATGTCCTTTGAGAAATTCGCCGAGCAGACCGGCGGCTTCATCACCACCGTCCTCAAAGGCCCCGTCACCCGCGTCGCCGCCAACGACGCCGTCTATCACAACTTCTCCGGCGGCCCCGTGCTCGCCCGCGCCGGCAGCGGCGACCTCCTCGCCGGCCTCGTCGGCGGCCTCCTCGCCCAATGCCCCGCCGAACCCCTCTCCGCCGCCGTCCGCGGCGTCCTCTGGCACGGCCTCGCCGCCGACGCCCTCGCCCGCGAACGCGGACAAACCGCCGTCATGGCCACCGAACTCCTGGAGTTCCTCCCCGCGATCCTCCGCCGCCACAACCTCCGCAACCACGAGGCCGCCGCCCGCCAAAAACAGGGTTGATCCCGCCTCCCCCCGCCCCTCACCCTCCGCGCCCCCTTGAAAACCGGACGCTTAGCTCAGTTGGTTAGAGCACATCCTTCACACGGATGGGGTCACTGGTTCGAGTCCAGTAGCGTCCACCAGCCCGCCCCGGAAAACCCATGAGACTCGGCGTCTTCGACAGCGGCATCGGCGGCGAGGCCATCGCCCGCGCCCTCCGCGACGCCTTCCCCGGCGCCGAAATCCTCTCCGCCAACGACCGCGCCGGCCTCCCCTACGGCGACAAGCCGCCTCCCGAAATCATCCGCCGCGCCAACGCCGCCATCCGCCCGCTCCTCGACGCCCGCTGCGACATCATCGTCCTCGCCTGCAACACCGCCACCGCCGTCGCCATTGACACCCTCCGCGCCCTCCACCCCGCGCAGAAATTCATCGGCATCGAACCCATGCTCAAACCCGCCGCCGCCCTCACCCGCTCCGGCGTCGTCGCCGTCTGCGCCACCCGCGCCACCCTCTCCAGCGCGCGCTACCGCCGCCTCCTCGAAACCCACGCCGGAAACCTCCGCGTCCTCGAACCCGACTGCTCCGACTGGGCCTCCCTCATCGAAAACAACCGCCTCAACCGCGCCCGCCTCCGCGACACCATCGAGACCGTCTGCCGCGAGGGCGCCGACGTCATCGTCCTCGGCTGCACCCATTACCATTGGATCAAAAAAAACATCTCCGCCCTGGCCGCCGGGCGCGCCCGCGTCATCGAGCCTTCCGGCGCCATCGCCCGCCGCGTCCGCGAACTCCTCGCCACCTCCCCCTGAAAAAACTTCCGAAATTCCACCGCCTCCCCCTGACTTCCCGCCGTGCTACGCCTCGTCCTCATCCGCGTCCTCCAGACCATCCCCGTCCTGCTCGCCATCATCGCGCTCTCGTTCGGGATGCTGAAGCTCGTCCCCGGCGGCCCCTTCGACACCGAAAAAGCCGTCCCACCCGAAATCAAACGCAACCTCGAGGCCTACTACGGCCTCGACCTCCCCGCCCACCGCCAGTTCCTCCGCTACCTCGCCAACCTCGCCCGCGGCGACCTCGGCTACTCCATGCGCTACTCCAGCCGCACCGTGAACGAAATCATCGCCGACAAGCTGCCCGTCTCCCTCCACCTCGGCGGCCTCGCACTCGCCGTCGCCCTCGCCCTCGGCCTCTCCGCCGGCATCCTCGCCGCCGTCTTCAAAAACACCGCCCTCGACTACTCCGCCTCCGCCCTCGCCATGATCGGCATCTGCGTCCCCACCTTCGTCCTCGGCCCCGTCGCCGTCCTCCTCTTCGCCATCCACCTCCGCTGGTTCAACGCCTCCGGCTGGTATGAGCCCCTCGACTGGGTCCTCCCCTCACTCGTCCTCGGCATGGTCTACGCCGCCTACATCGCCCGCCTCACCCGCGGCGGCATGCTCGAGGTCCTCTCCCAGGATTACATCCGCACCGCCCGCGCGAAAGGCGCCTCCGGCCCCCGCGTCATCCTCCGCCACGCCCTCCACGGCGGCCTCATCCCCGTCATCTCCTACCTCGGCCCCGCAATCGCCGGCATCCTCACCGGCTCCTTCGTCATCGAAACCATCTTCCAAATCCCGGGCCTCGGCCGCGCCTTCGTCGAATCCGCCCTCAACCGCGACCAAACCCTCGTCCTCGGCACCGTCATCCTCTACGCCGTCCTCCTCATCACTCTCAACCTCCTCGTGGACATCCTCCAGACCTGGCTCAACCCGCGCTCCCGCTCCCGCTGACCCGCCTCCCGTGCAAACTCCTCCAACCAACGCCCTCCAGCCCCCCGAACCCGGACACTCCCTCTGGCACGACACCTGGCTCCGCCTCCGCAAAAACAAACTCGCCCTCCTCGGCGCCCTTTCCCTCCTCCTCGTCGCCGCCGTCTGCCTCCTCGTCCCCGCCGTCAGCCCCTACGGCTACGAAACCCAAAACCTCGACGCCACCTTCTCCCCTCCCTCCGCCGCCCACTGGCTCGGCACCGACGAACTCGGCCGCGACCTCCTCACACGCATCGCCACCGGCGGCAGGTTGTCCATCGCCATCGGCCTCGTCGCCACCGCCGTCGCCCTCCTCATCGGCGTCTCCTACGGCGCCGTCGCCGGCTTCTTCGGCGGCAAACTCGACGCCGCCATGATGCGCCTCGTGGACATCCTCTACTCCCTCCCCTTCACCATCTTCGTCATCCTCCTCGTCGCCATCTTCGGACGCGACATCTACCTCCTCTTCGTCGCCATCGGCGCCGTCGAATGGCTCACCATGGCCCGCATCGTCCGCGGCCAGATCAACTCCCTCAAACGCTCCGAATACGTTGACGCCGCCCGCACCCTCGGCTTCGGCAAAACCCGCATCATCGTCCGCCACATCCTCCCCAACATCCTCGGCCCCGTCATCGTCTACACCACCCTCACCATCCCCGCCGTCATGCTCCTCGAGGCCTTCCTCTCCTTCCTCGGCCTCGGCGTCCAGCCACCCATGAGCTCCTGGGGCCTCCTCATCAAAAACGGCGCCGACTCCATGGAGGAATACCCCTGGCTCCTCGTCTTCCCCTGCCTCTTCTTCTCCATCACCCTCTTCTCCCTCAACTTCCTCGGCGACGGCCTCCGCGACGCCCTCGACGTCCGCGCCTCCAAGGACTGACCCTTCCCGCCTTGCCCGCAACCCAACCGCCCCGCTACCGTCTTCACGCAATCCTCCCTCCCATGAAAAAAACCTCCCGCCAACCCGCCCGCTCCCTCCGCCGCGCCTCCCGCGCCTTCACCTTGATGGAAATCCTCATCGTCGTCGCCATCATCGGCCTCCTCGTCGGCGTCGCCGTCACCAACCTCGACTCCGTCCTCGGCTCCAACGAAAAGAAAATCGCCTCCCTCTTCGTCAACCAAAGCATCAAGCCCGCCATGACCCAATACCGCATACAAATGGGCGACTACCCCTCCACCGCCGAGGGCCTCCAAGCCCTCATCTCCGCCCCCGCCGGCAAAGAGGCCTCCTGGTCCGGCCCCTACCTCGAAAAACTCCCACTCGACCCCTGGAAACAACCCTACGTCTACCAGTCCCCGGGCACCCATAACAAAAACAGCTACGACCTCTTCTCAAAAGGCCCCGACAAAACCGAGGGCACCGCCGACGACATCGGCAACTGGGAAACCACCGCCCCCGCCCAATGACCGCCCGCGGCAGACGGCCCCCGCCATGAACCACCCGCCGTCCCCTCCCCATTCCCCATCCGCCGCGCCCCCCGCGCCGCCACAGTATTCCTCCGCGCCGCGCCCCCCCGCCGCGGCGTCCCCCGCCGCCACAGCATTCCCCCGCGCCGCGCCCATTACTCATTACTCATTGTTAATTGCCAATTGTCCCCGGCGGCGACCCCGCCGCCGCGGAGCCTTCACCCTCCTCGAAATCCTCGTCACCACCGCCCTCATCGGCCTCCTCGCCGGCGTCCTCACCATCGGCGCCTCCGCCCTCCTCAACTCCCGCAACGCCTCCCCAAAAAAAATCCTCCTCGAATCCATCAACGCCTCCAGACGCGCCGCCCTCCTCAACCACACCGACGTCACCCTCGCCTTCAACCCCGAAACCCG
>JAISTY010000180.1 GCA_031272375.1 Opitutaceae bacterium
CCACCGCCACAAGAAGGACGCCCCCTCCGGCACCGCCGGACGCCTCCTCGAAATCCTCCTCGCCGAACGCCGCCTCGCTCCGGACGCCCTCCGCCACGGACGTTCCGGCATCACCGGCGAACGGCCCCGCGGCGAAATCGGCGTCCACTCCCTTCGCGGCGGCGATGTTGTCGGCGACCACACGGTCATCTTTGCCGCCGACGGCGAGCGCGTCGAACTCACCCACAAGGCCACCGACCGCGCCATCTTCGCCCGCGGCGCCCTCCGCGCCGTCCGCTGGCTCGCCACCCGCCCCCCCGGACTCTACGACATGCAGGACGTCCTCGGGCTGAAGGATTGATATAAAATTACACAGAAGTCACGGAGCCAGGACGGAGCGCAAGGAGTTTTAAACCATTGAATAGAAACAAAATAAATACAATTCCCAAACAGCCTGTCGCATCCCCAAAACGCCTTCCTCCCGACCTTTTTAACTTCTGTTCAAAAAATCCCTATGCCTTTCCTCTCCGCTTCGTGATTTCCGTGTGATAACCTAACCCGCTTCCCGATGCTCGCTTACATTACAGGCAAACTCGCCTCCGCCACACCGCTCGCCGCCGTCATAGACGTCCATGGCCTCGGCTACCTCGTGCACATCCCCGTCACCACCGCTGAAAAGCTGCCGCGCCTTGGCGACCCCGTGAAACTCCACACGCACGTCATCTACCGCGAGGACGCCCAGACGCTCTACGGCTTCGCCACGCCGGAGGAGCGCGACTTCTTCCGCCTCATGATTGAAAACGTCAGCGGCATCGGCCCCAAGCTCGCCATCACCATCATGAGCAAACTCTCCGTCCCCATGCTCGAGACGACGATACGCGACGCCGACGCCGCGACCCTCTCCAAATGCCCCGGCATCGGCAAAAAGACCGCCGAGCGCCTCGTCATCGAGCTCCGCGGCAAAATCCCCGCCTTCACGGCCTCCGCGACGCCTGTGGCGCCCGCCGCCGTTTCCGCGTCCGCCGCCCCGCGACAACCTGCCGCGCAACAACCCGCCGCCGCCCAGCGCCACCGCGACGCCGTCCTCGCCCTCTCCGCCCTCGGCTACAAACCCTCCGAAGCCGACGAGGCCGTCCGCCGCGCCGCCCAGCAGCTCGACCCCGACGCCAGCACCGAGCAGCTCATCAAAAAAGCCTTCAACACCTGACCCGCCGCGCGACATGAGAAAAAAGCCCCCCGCGTTTCCGCCGCCCCCCGATCTGGACGAGATCCAGCGGCGGCTCGGCCATGTTTTCCGCGACCCCGAACTGCCGCGCCGCGCCCTCACGCACCCCTCCCTCGCCCAGGAGCGCGACGGCAACACCGACGCCTCCAACCAGCGCCTTGAGTTCCTCGGCGACGCCGTCCTCCAGCTCATCCTCGCCGAGGCCCTCTACCGCGAGCGTCCCGGCGACCGCGAGGGCGACCTCAGCAAGCACCGCGCCGCGCTCGTCAAAGGCGCCCGCCTCTCCGAAATCGCCCTCGGCCTCGGCCTCGACCACCACCTCCTCCTCGGCGCCGGCGAGGAGCAAACCGGCGGGCGCCGCCGCCCCGCCGCCCTTGAGGACGCCCTCGAGGCGCTCGTCGGGGCCGTCTATCTCGACAGCGACTACCCGACAACCCGCCGCGTCGTCCTCGCGCTTTACGGCGGCTTGTCCGCGCAACTGCCCCGGCTCGCGGGGGAGAACCCCAAGGGGCGCCTCCAGGAAATCATCCAGCGCCGGCAACCCGCCGCCACCGCGCTGCGCTACGAGACGCGCCACGCCTCCGGCGCCGACCACGCCCGCGAATACGAGTCCGTCCTCCACCTCAACGGAACCCCGCTCGCCACCGGGCGCGGCAGCTCGAAGAAGTCCGCCGAGGAGTCCGCCGCCCTCGCCGCCCTTGAGAAACTGGGCCGCCCCTGACCCGCCTCATTCCTCCCAGAAATGCGTCTGCGCGGGGTCAATCCGCCCGGCCATCAGCTTCCGCAGGAACAGCCCCCGGTGCTCCGCGCACGGCCCGTGCGCCAGGATGGCCGCGCGGTGCTCCTCCGTGCCGTAGCCCTTGTGCCGCGCGAAACCGTAGCGCGGGAATTTCGCGTCCAGCCCGTCCATCAGCGCGTCCCGCGTCACCTTCGCCACGATGGACGCCATCGCCACGCACAACGACCGCGCGTCCCCGCGCACAAGCCCCGTGTGGGGGTAGGGGAAGTGTTTCAGCGGCAGGCCGTCTATCAGGATCCTGCACGAGACGCGCGGGCGGTAGGCGGCGATCTCCTCCGCCGTCGAGAACAGATCCGGCTCCGTTTTCCGCGCGAAATCCGACGGCTTGTAAATCCCCTCCAGCGCGCGCCGCATCGCGAGCCGCGTGGCGCCGAGGATGTTCAGCGTCTCCACCTCGGCGGCGTCGGCCACACCGTAGGTCGCGTGGATGAGGCCGGCGGCGGCCAGCCGCTCGAACTCCGCCCACAACGCCTCCCGCTCCCCCGCCGTCAGCTGTTTCGAGTCGTTCACGCGCCCCGCGTTCGCCACCGCCCAGCGGCCCTCCAAAAAAGGCCGCCCGACCAGCACCGCCCCCGCCACCACCGGCCCGGCCAGCGCGCCGCGCCCGGCCTCGTCAACGCCGATCAGCTCCGCCGCCTCCCCCAGCTGTTTCAGGTCGAACCCGCGCAACTGACGTCGTCCGGCCGCCATTATTTTCTCCCGTAAAAGGCGAACTCCCGCGGCTCCGGCAGCGGCAGCTCGCCCAAAAGCCCCAGTTCCTTGACGACCTCGAACGCCGTGCGGAAATGCAGTTTCGCGAAGTCCCCCAGCGCCCGCGCCCCGAATTTCTTGATGATTTCGCGCGCCTGCTCCCGCACCAACGGCGAGCTGGAACCCTTTTGCAGCGGCGCGCCGAATTTCCGCGACAAGCCGCCGAGCGTCCGCACGAACTCCGCCCGCGCCACGATGGACGCCGCCGCCACCACCGGGTCCTCCTCCGCCTTCGTCCGCATCCGCAGCTCGAAGTCCCGCACCCCTTTTTTCCGCAGCTCGCGCTGCACGAGCGGCTGTTTGGAGAACTGGTCGAGCAGGCCCCACGGAACCTTTTTTTCCGCGAGCGCCTGCTCCAGCGCCGTCGCGTGCTGCCACGCCAGCAGGGAGTTCAGGTTCGCCCGCGGGCGCCGCATCAGCTCGTTGTATTTCGGCATCCCGCAGAAGACCGTTTTGACGACAACGCCCTTTGTTCCGCGGATCAGCCGGTCCAGTTTGACGATCGAGGTGTCGGCGACGCGTTTGGAGTCCATCACGCCGGCCTCCCGCCAGGCCTCGATGGCTGCCTTGTCCGCGATGACCGTCGCCGCGATGACCGGCCCGAAAAAGTCGCCCTTTCCGCTCTCGTCCAGTCCCGCGTGCGTCTCGAACCAGTCCGGGTGCAGCACCTCGTCGTAGCCCAGCCGCGCCTCGCCGGTGATCTCCGCCTCGATGACGTCGCGCACGAAGTCCTCGGTGCCCTTGCCGGCGACGACGAGTTTTCCGCTCTGGTAGGCGGTGGCGTTCACCTTCAGGTGGTCGGCGCGGAAGGCGAAGCGGGCGTAGGGGACGTCGAAGGGGATCCAGTGCCGTTTTTCGCACCAGGCCTTCAGGGCGTCCATCTGCGCGTCATCCAGCTTGAGCGTGTGGCTGGAGATTTTTTTCGGCGGCCCGGAGCCGGCGGTGTCATTGAATTTCGAGGGCATCCGCGGTCATCACGCCACAACCCGCCGCCCCTCTTCAACCCGCAAAATGGACGGCGCGCGGCTCACGCCTTCTCCACCATCGCGACGAACTCCATCATGTTTTTCTCGTCGAGAATGCCGACGACGCGGCCCTTGGCGTCCACGACGGGGGCGTTCGCGAATTTGCGCCGGTAAAAGACGCGCGCGGCCTCCACCGCCGGCAGGTTGTCGCGGATGCTCGTCGGACGGCGCGTCATCACCTCGCCGATGCTCCGGGAGAGGATGGAGGCGTCCTTTTGCAGCCCGCGGCGCAGGTCGCCGTCGGTGAAGAACCCGCGCAGCTCGCCGCGCGGCCCCGCGACGCTCACGGCGCCGCTTTTGCGCTCCGTCATCACAAAGAGGGCGTCGCGGACGCTCGCGTTTTCGCGGACGATGGGGTTGTCCGCCCCGCCGTGCATGATGTCGCGCACGGAGCAGGTCAGGAGCCTGCCGAGCGCGCCGCCGGGATGGAACACCGCGAAGTCCTCCTTTTTGAAGCCCTTCATCCGCATGAGGCAGATCGCCAGCGCGTCGCCCGCCGCGAGCATCGCCGTGGTCGAGGACGTCGGCGCGAGGTTGTAGGGGCACGCTTCCTTTTCGACGCGGATGGCGATGTGGATGTCCGAGAGTCTTGCGAGCGGGGAGGCCGCGTTGCCCGTCATTGAGATCACCGTCAGTTTGCGGCGGCTCAGGAAGGGCGGCAGCTTGTTCACGTCGCCGCTGTTGCCGGAGAAGGAGAGCATCAGGGCGATGTCGCCCCGCGCGAGCATGCCGAGGTCGCCGTGGAAGGCCTCCGCCGCGTGCACGAAGAACGCGGGCGTCCCCGTCGAGGCGAGGGTCGCGGCGATTTTGCGGCCGACGTGGCCGCTTTTCCCGAGGCCGACGACGACGACGCGGCCCTTCGCCGCGGCGATCGCCCTTGCCGCGGCCACGAAGCCGGCGTCGAGGCCGCGGGCGGTCGCCTCGAGCGCCTCCGCCTCCATTTTGAGGACCTCGCGGGCCTGTTTTCTGATCATCGCGTCCGTCATGGCCGTTTTCATTTCAGGGAGCTTTTTTCCGCGCGGAAGGACTTCACCAAGGCGTCTATTTTGCGCGTCTCGGCGACCATCCGTTTGAGCATCGGGTAGGTGAGGGAATTGGGTCCGTCGGAGAGTGCCTTGTCGGGGTTGGGGTGGGCCTCGAAGAAGATCCCCGCGATGCCGAGGGCTGTGGCGGCCTTCGCGAGGACGGGTGCGAGCGTCCGGTCGCCGCCGGTGGCGCCGCCCAGCGAGCCGGGGCGCTGGACCGAGTGCGTCGCGTCGAAGATCACCGGGTAGCCGAACTGCTTCATCACGTGCAGACCGCGCATGTCCACGACGAGGTCGCCGTAGCCGAAGGAGGTGCCGCGCTCGGTCAGGAGGATGTTCCGGTTTCCGGTGGACTCGATTTTGCGGATGATTTGCTCGACGCCCCAGGGGGCGAGGAACTGGCCCTTTTTGACGTTGATGACGCGGCCCGTCTCGCCGCAGGCGAGCAGCAGGTCCGTCTGGCGGCAGAGGAAGGCGGGGATTTGCAAAACATCGGCGACTTTCGCGCAGGCGGCGGCCTGCCACGGCTCGTGCACGTCGGCCACCACCGGAAGCCCCAGCAGCTCCTTCGCGCGCGCCAGGATTTCGAGGCCCTTTTCCAACCCCGGTCCGCGGAAGGCCGAGAGGGAGGTGCGGTTCGCCTTGTCGAAGGACGCCTTCAGCATGAAGCGCGCGCCGACGGTTTTCGCTATGGCCGCCGCCGAGCCGAGGTAATGCTGCTCGCTTTCGATCACGCAGGTTCCGCCGATGAAGAACAGCGGCAGCTTGTTTGAAATCCTCGTGTCCCCGACCTTGATGACCTTGTCCATGCCGCGCGAGGGAAACGCCCGCCGTCCGCCGCGCGAGCCAAAATGCAAAACTCACGGCGGGGCGGGGCGGTTGTTTTGCAAAACTTCCGCCGCCGCGCGGTCATTTTCCGGCGGCGGCTTGTCGCGGGGCGGAGGCGACGCGGTATTCCGGCGAAACGGCGGGCGCGCCCTTCGCGGGGGTGATTTTGAAACGGAAGACGAAGTCCTCGCCGTCGGCGAGGGGGACGCTGAACTCGTGCGGGTAGGCGTCGTCCGAGAAGGTTTCCCAGCGTCCGCCGCGGAGAACCTCGATGGAGGCCTTTTTCAGCTCGCCGGGTTTGGCGCGGAGGAAGGCGTAGCCGGAGCGGAGGCCGTCGCCCATCGCGAGCAGGTGGGCCGCGCCCGTGCCGCCGAAATCGAACGACAGGCTGCCGCCGGCGGGCGCGGGGGAGCCTCCGAGGATTTTGCGCTGGAAGGTCGTTGTCATGTCCACGCCGGGGACGCGCAGGGCGGCGAGGCCGCGCGGCGGCAGTTCGAGCGACAAGGCGCCGTCAACGACGGGGATTTCCCTGCCGGCGTCCGTGAGGAGGATGGCGGACAAGGCGCCGGCGGGCAGGCGGGTTTTGTCGAGGCGGACGGTGACCTTTTGCGGGCGGTGCGACTGGTTGGCCAGCGCGAGGCAGAGGCCGCCGCCGCTGCGCGCGGCGAGCCAGTTGACCTCGATGTTGCCGGTTTGGACGAGGCCGCGGGGCATCCAGATATGCGCGTCGTCGCGGTCGTAAAAGCGGCCCGGTTCCGCGCCATAGACCTTGGAGGCGAGGTAGGCGTAGCACTCGGCGAAGTGGCCGGGGAAGCGGACGCGCCCGTTGGAGAGGCCCTCGACGTCGGTGACGAGGTAGTCGAAGAGCATGGCGGCGTGCGGCCAGATGTGGTTGTAATGGAATGAATTGTAGCTCAACTCCTTCAACGGGCGCAGGGGGTAGTCGCGGAGTTCATAGACGTTGGTGCGGGCGGTGTTGAGGTGGTAGCCGGGGAAGTTTTCGGAGCGGCCGACGAGGGCGTCGCGGGCGAGATCCTGGAAGAAGGGGATGCCGGCGGCTTGTCCGGCGCGGAGGAGCCAGGTCATCGGGACGGCGAGGAAGACGCCGCGGTGTCCGGTGGAGGTGGAGGGGCCTTCGGAGACGAGGCCGATTTCGCTGGCGCGCCAGGCGGGGACGCGGGTTTCGGGCGTCGCGATGGCGGTCTTTTTTTTCGCGGCCATATACCAGTAGAGCGGCGCCTTGCCGCCGGGGTTCACGGTGATGTCGCCGTCGGGGACCTTGGGGCACATCCAGAGGAAGCGGGTGTATTCGCGGGCGCCGCGGACGGCCGCGTCGAGCCAGCGGCGCTCGCCGGTTTCGGCGAAGAGATCCATCAGTTGGATCCAGCGGGTGCGAGAGGTCCACATGGTGAGGGAGCCGGGGTCGGCCTCGGCGGCGCGGGCTTTTTGGATGTCGGCGTCGGCGGCGGCGCGGGCGCGGGCGAGGCGGGCGGGGTCGCCGGTGAGACGGAAAATCTCGAGGTTGCGGATGATGGAGTTGCCGCGGCGGTTGTCGGCGAGGGCGAGGTCGGCGAGAGTCTTGGCGCGTTTTTGGGAGAAGGCGGCGAGGGCGGCCAGCTCGCTGGAAATCATGTTGGGGCCGTTGAGCGTCCAGTCGGCGTGCTGGCCGGTGATTTTGGGGTCGTCGGCGAAGAGGCGTTTGGTGCGGGAGAGGCCGGCTTCGATCATGGGCAGGGCGCGGCGCCGGTAGATGTCCTCGCGGTCGAACGCGAGCGCGAGCGAGAGCGGGTGCAGGCCGGTGACGTTGTTGACGGCGCCGGGGACGTCCGTCTCGTAGGAGCTGCCGCGCAGTTCCTCGTTGTAGAGGGCGAAGGGCGAGAGGGCGTAGTCAATGAGGTTGTCGAGGGTGGTGTTGAGGGAGCAGAGGGAGTTTTCGCGGAAATCGCGGACGCCGTAGAGGGAGCGGGCGAGGCGCTCGCAGGCGGCGTCCATGCCGCCGGGGAGGACGACGAGGCGGAGGGCGAAGCGGAGAGGTTCGCCGGCCCTGGCGCGGGAGCCGGCGCCGCCGAGCGCGGGGGAGAAGAGCATGGGGCGCGCGAGGCCGGCGGGGTCGCGGAGCGCGACGCCGAAGCGGGTGTTGTCGAACGTTGGCAATGGCTGGAAAGGGATGAGCGAGGGGTCGGCGATGACGCCGGTGGTTTTGCCGGCGGCGGTGACGAGCGCGGCGGGCAGCGTGGCGCGGTGCGTGGTCAGGTAGGGGCGGACGGGGAAACGCCTCCGCGTCCACAGGGGCGGCTGGAAAAACTCGTCGGCGGCGTCCGGCGCGACGGCGGGGGCGCCGGTGTAGCCGGCGGACCACCAGCCGTCCTTTTTCGGGGTGAGGACGACCTCAAGGAGCGGGCCGTCGGCGTCGGGTTCGGAGAGGGTGGCGGAGAGGGTGGCGAGCGGGTTGTCGGGGAAGCGCCAGGTGACGGAGCCGTTGTCCGAGGCGGCGGCTTGTCCGGCGAGGGCGAGGCTTTTTCCGGCGGCGGCGAAGAGGTCGGAGGTGCGCCCGTCCTGGTCGCCGCGGAGGATGCGGGGGTCCCAGCCGTCGCCGGTGGCGTTTGGGTCGAGGGCGCGCCCGTCCTCCCGCGCGGCGGTTTTGCCCTTCGGGAGGCGCCAGGTTTCGACGCTGTAGGGGACGCCCGGGACGCGGTTGGGGCGGACGGCGAAGCCCGGATCCGTTTCGCGGAGGAGGAGGGTGAAGGCGGGGGCGAAGTCGGCGGAGACGTTGCCGTTGGAGACGCGCACGGAGCCGCCGGGCAGGACGGTGAGGGCGGCGGGCGCGGGGAGGGCGAGGGCGGCGAAGGCGAGGGCGGGGAGGCGCATGGGCGGAAAGGTTGGCGGGAGGGGAGGCGCGCGCGGCGGCGGGGGCGACCACCGGCGCAATGCAACGTTGACCGCGCGGGGCTGTGAACGGGTTGTGAATAACTTTCCGGCGCGGGGGCTTGACGGCGTGGGGGAAAATGGGGAGAAATGGGGCGTTGTGGAGAACTTCAGCTTAAGTCCCTCCACGACAAGTTATCCTCATGTCCTCCGTGAAAACAATCTACACGCGCCTTTTCCGGCACTCGCTCGACGAGAAGAACCGGCTGACGATTCCGTCGGAGTGGCGCTGGGCGCACGGGGAGGAGGAGGCGTTCCTGGCGACGCCGCACCCGGACGGCTACGTGGCGGTGCTGCCGCCGGACGAGGTGGAGAAGCTGCGGGCGAAAATCTCCGCGATGGCGTTGACGGACCGGGAGGCGCAGGACGTGGCGGCGCGGTTTTTCTCGGGGACGAGCGCGGTGTGGTTCGACAAGCAGGGGCGCATCCTGCTGACGCCGGAGCTGCTGGCGCACGCGGGCATCCGTTCGGACGCGGTGCTCGTCGGCTCGGGCAACATGTTCAAAATCTACAGTCCGTCGCGCTGGGCGAAGGTCGAGCGGCGCACGGCGGGCGAGGGGCTGGGCGAGGCGATGAGGAGGCTGGGCATCTGACCATGAGCGCGGGAACGGACATTTTTTCCACGGCGGGACGCGGGGCGCTGGCGGCGGCGGCCTCCGGCGGGCACGCGCCGGTGTTGCTGGCGGAAGTGATGGGTCTGCTGCCGCTGGAAACGGGGCGGCGGTTTCTTGACGCGACCTTCGGCGGGGGCGGGCACAGCCGGGCGATTTTGGAGGCGGCGCCCCAGGCCGCGCTCACCGCCTTCGACCGGGATCCGGCGGCGGCGGCGCGGGCGGAGGCGTTCGCGCGCGGGTTTCCGGGGCGGTTCGTTTTCGCGCCGCGCAACTTCGACGAAGCCGGCGGGGCGCCGGAGACGGCGGATGTTTTCTTTGACGGGGCGCTTTTCGACCTCGGCGTGTCGTCGTTCCAGCTGGACGGGGCGGAGCGCGGGTTCTCGTTCCGCGCCGACGCGCCGGCGGACATGCGGATGGACACGCGCGCGGGCGTCCCGGCGTCCGAATGGCTGGAGACGGCGCCGGAGGCGGAGCTGGTCCGCGCCATCCGCGATTTCGGGGAGGAGCGCAACTGGCGGCGGGTTGTCCGCGCGATAACCGGGGCGCGGGGGAGCGGCGCCTTGTCGCGGACGGGTTCGCTGGCGGAACTGATCGCGGCGGCGGTTCCGGCGCGGGAGCGGTTCGCCTCGAAAATCCATCCGGCGACGCGGGCGTTCCAGGGAATCCGCATCGCGGTGAACGACGAGCTTGGGAGCCTGGAGCGGGCGTTGCCGGCGGCGTGGGGGCGGCTGGCGCCGGGCGGCGTGCTCGCGGTCATCAGTTTCCATTCCCTTGAGGATCGCGTTGTGAAGCGGTTTTTCAGGCGGTTGTGCGGGTTGCCGGAGGGCGCGTGGGACGGCAGGCCGCGGGACTTGCGCGTCCGTCTGGCGGAGCCGCTGACGCGGCGGCCCGTGACGCCCGGGGAGGCGGAGCTGGCGGCGAACCCGCGGAGCCGTCCGGCGAAGCTGCGGGCGGTCCGGAAACTTTGCGGCGCGGACGGCGGGGAAGGGAGGGGCGCGCCATGAGAAGCCGGGCGAGAGCGTTCGCGCATCCGACACTGCTGCCTTACGTGGCGTGCATCGGCATCCTTGGCATCGGGGGGGGGGGGATCGTGCTCCAGCGCGCGGAAATCGCGCGGCTGGCGAATCACCGGGAGGGGATGAAGGCCGCCATTGAGAAGTGCGAGAGGCGGCTGAAGGCGGCGGAGATGGTTGTGGCGAAGGAGCAGTCGGTGGAGGTGTTGCTGCGGCGCAACGAGGAGTGGGGTCTTGGGCTGGCGCCGCCGGCGGAGGCGCGGATCACGCGCGCGGGCGCCGCGACGGAGGAGCGGGCGGCGGCGCGTCGGAACCGCGCGTCGCTGACCGAGGGGCCGGTCGCGCCGGCGGGCGCGGGGCCGGCGGTGGTGTTCCGGCTTCCGGGGGCCGCGGGCGGGCGTTGAGCGGAGGAACGGACATGGAGGCATTCGCAAAAATTTCCAAAACGGCGCGGCGTCCGGCGGGCGCGGAAGGGGGCGCGTCATGAGGCCGGGGCTGGTGACGCGCTGGCGCGTGGCGGTCGTGGCGGTTCTCCTGCTGATCGGCTTTGCCAGCGTCGGCTTGAGGCTGGCGTATCTGCAGGTGTTCGCGCGGGAGAAATTCATAGAGGGGGTGTCGAAGGCGCGCGGGAAGCAGGTGGACAAGAAAGGGTGGCGCGGGGACATCCTGGACGCCCGCGGGGATGTGCTGGCGACGACGCGTCCGGTGTGGGATGTGGGGGTGGATCCGCAGGCGGTGCTCGACAGGGACAAGGGAGAGCGGGGCAAGCTGGCGGAGTTGCTCGGACTGCCGCTCGCGGAGGTGGAGGCGGCCTTTGAACGGAAGACGCGGGAGACGCGCGGCGCGGACGGCATCGCGCGGACGGTGCCGAACAGGTGGGTCTTTTTGAAAAAGGGCGTGGAGGAGGAGACCTACCGGAAGATTCTTGGGCTGGGCTTCAATGGGCGGGGTATCAAGGGGGTGCGCAGCGAGCCGGACAACCAGCCGGCCCTCCGGAGGGCGTATCCGCACGGTCCGCTGGCGGCGCATGTCATCGGTTTTGTGGACAAGGCTGACGGCAGACCGCTGGGGGGCGTGGAGCGGTTCGCGGACTTTTACCTGCAGGGGAAGGACGGCTGGCGCGAGACGGAGAAGGACGGGCTGGGCAGGGAGCGGGCGGAGTTCATCAAACGCGAGGTTCCGGCGGAGCGGGGCTACGACGTGCAGCTGACCATTGACATGATGGCGCAGCATCTCGCCGAGGAGGAGGTCGCTGCGATAACGCGGGAGTTCTCCCCCGCCAAGGTGAGCGTCATCATCAGCGATCCGCGGACGGGTTTCATCCTCGCGCTGGCCAACCATCCGACCTTCGACCCCAACGACTACAACAAGCTGACGAAGGAGGAGCACGCGAGGATGCGGAACATCGCGGTGACGGACATCCTCGAGCCGGGATCCACGTTCAAGATCGTGGCGGTCGCGGGGGCGCTGGACGCGGGGCGGGTGACGCCGGAGACGCGCTTCGACTGCTCGCGAGGCTCGATTGAATACAAGGGCGTCACGCGGCGTTTCATGCCGGACGACCATCCGGCGGACCACCCCTTGAGCGTCGCGGAGATCCTCGCGCAATCGAGCAATGTCGGGACGCCGCAGGTGGCGATGACGCTGGGCGACGAGAAATTCCACGAATACGTGCGGGCGTTCGGCTTCGGGGAGAAAACGGGGTTTCTCGGCGGGCAGGAGAAATTCCCCTTCGGCGTGGAGCACCTTGGTTTTGTGCGTCCGCCGGCGGACTGGAAGGGGACGGACATCACGCGCATCCCCGACGGCTACAGCGTGGCGGTGACGCCGATGCAGATTCACATGGCAATGGCGGCGCTGGCGAACGGCGGCAGGTTGTTGCGCCCGCAGGTCATCCGGCGCGTCAAGGACGCGGAGGGCGGGGTTGTCTTCGAGGCGGCGCCCGTCGTGCGAAGGGCGGTTGTGGCGCCGGAGACCGCGGCGCTCATGGCGCGTCTGCTCCGGGGCGTTGTGACGGAGGGGACGGGGCGCGCCGCGGACATCCCCGGACACGCGGTCGCGGGCAAGACGGGGACGGCGCAGAAGGTCGTCAACAAGCGCTATTCCCCGAGGAACCACGTCGGCTCCTTCGTCGGCTTCTTCCCGGCGGAAAGTCCGCGGGTTGTGATTTCGGTGATTGTTGACGACGGCAGACCGGCGAACGGGCGTCCCGGCTACGGGGCGGTGGTGGCGGCTCCGGGCTTCAGGCGCATCGGCGCGCGGCTCGCGCAATATTTGGACATCAAACCGGCGGCGGAAACACCGGCGTCCGGCGGCGTTCTGGCGTCGGGAAGGGGGGCGCGATGATCGGCTATCTGGCGACGGATCGGGGGCTGACGCGGGCGTTCCAGCTCGCGGCGGCGTTCGGGGACGGGACGGAGCGCAAGGCGCGGCGGGGCAGGCCGGCGTTGAGGCGGGAGCGGGCGGCGGCACCGGGCGGCGGTGGCGGCGCGGAGACCCCGCTGGAGACGGCGCCGCGGCTGTCGGATTTCATCCGCGCGGGGGACGCGCTGGCGGTTCGCGGGCCGTTGGACAGGCCGATTTCGGGCATCGCGCTGGACAGCCGGCGGGTGATGCCGGGGGCGTTGTTCTTCGCGCTGCCGGGGCTGCGCTCGGACGGGATGCTGTTTGTGGACGAGGCGGTGTCGCGCGGCGCGGTCGCGGTCGTCGGGAGGACGCTGCCGGCGCGGCTGCCGGCGCGGGCGACGTTCATCCAGGCGGAGGATCCGCGGCGGCTGCTGGCGCGCGTGGCGCGGGAGTATTACGGGAGGCCGGACGAGGCGATGGAGCTTGTCGGGGTGACGGGCACGAACGGGAAGACGACGGTCGCCCACCTGATCCGGCACCTGCTTGGCGGCGCGGGGCGGACGGGGCTGCTGGGGACGATCCACTACGATCTTGGCGCGCGGACGGTGCCCTCGTTCAGGACGACGCCGGAGGCGGTGGACATTTGCGGGATGCTGGCGCAGATGCGCGAGGCGGGCTGCCGGCGGGCGGTGATGGAGGTCAGCTCGCACGGCATCGCGCAGCGGCGCGTGGACGGGCTGCGTTTCGCGACGGCGGTTTTCACGAATTTGACGCGCGACCACCTCGACTACCACGGGACGATGGAGGCGTATTTCGGGACGAAGGCCGGCTTTTTCACGGGGGCGACGGGAAGCGCGCCGGCGGAGGCGGTCGTGAACATTGACGATCCCCACGGGCGGCTGCTCGCGGAGCGGCTCCGGGCGGAGTGTCCGGGGACGCGCGTGACGACCTACGGCGAGAGCGGGGACGCGGATTTCCGCGCGGAGGCGGCGAGTCCGGGTTTCGGCGGCACGGCGTTCCGGCTGGTCTGCCCCGAGGGCGGGTTTGCCGTGGAGAGCGGTCTGGTGGGGCGGCACAACATCAGCAACCTTCTGGCGGCGCTGGCGGCGGTGTGGACGCGCGGCATGGGGATGGAGGCGGCGCTTGCGCGGCTGGCGTCCTTCGGGGGCGTGCCGGGGCGCATGGAGCGCGTCGAGGCGGGGCAGCCGTTCACCGTGCTGGTGGACTACGCGCACACGGACGACGCCCTGCGGAACGCGCTGGGGATGCTGCGGGCGATCACGGACCGGCGGCTGCTGGTGGTCTTCGGCTGCGGCGGCAACAGGGACCGGACAAAGCGCCCGCTGATGATGCGGGCCGTCCAGGAGCACGCGGACTTCGCCATCGCGACGGCGGACAACCCGCGCAACGAGCCGCAGGCGCGGATATTCGAGGACATGAGGGCGGGCGTCACGGACCCCGCGCGCGTCATGTGGATAGAGGATCGCCGGCGGGCGATGAGCCTCGCGCTGGACATGTGCGGGCCGGGCGACTGCCTGCTGGTGGCGGGCAAGGGGCACGAGACTTACCAGGAGTTCGCGGACACGGTGACGCCGTTCGACGACCGGCAGGTTGTCCGCGAGTTGATCGGGGTGAAACGGGGGCTTGGGCGCGCGGCGGATGAAATATTGTGATGATTAAAAAAACTTTGTGAATGTGGGGAGGGTTTTTGTTTTCCGGGTGGTGTCACCACGCGCCGAAAAACGACTCCGCGGCGGCGGTCGTTCGCGCCTGTAGCTCGGCAAGAGGCACGTTGAAAAGCCGCGCGGCGGCCTCTGCCGTGTGGCGCAGGAACGCCGGCTCGTTCTCCTTTCCGCGCAACGGGACGGGTGCCAGCCACGGCGCGTCCGTTTCGATCATCAGCCGGTCGAGGCCCTGTTCCAGCGCCGCCGCGCGGACGGATTCGGCGTTTTTGTAGGTCAGCACGCCCGTGAAGGACGCGCGTCCGCCGCGCCGCGCCAGCTCGCGCAGTTCCGCCGGTCCCTCCGAGAAGCAGTGGAACACCACGCGTCCCCAGTCCGCGCCGCTTTTGTCAATGATTTCGACGCATTCCGCGAAGGCCTTGCGCGAGTGGACGATTATCGGCGCGCCCACGGACTTCGCCACGCGCAGCCCCTCCGCGAACGCCGCCTTTTGAAAAACCATCAACCGCTCCGCCGCTGCCGCGTCCGCCGGCAGGTGAAAGCGATCCAGCCCCATCTCGCCGATGGCCGCCGGTTTTTCCCCGCCGTCCGTCCAGAACGCCTCCAGCGCGTCGAGCGCGGCCTCCCAGTTTTCGTCAACATTGCACGGATGCAGCCCCGCCGAGTAGCGGACGATGCCCGGATGCTCCTTCGCCAGCCCGCGATACAGTTCCCAGTCCTCCGGGGAGGTGCCGACGGTGAGCACGCCGCCGACGCCGGCCTCCCGCGCGCGTTCGAGGCGGACGGCGGTCTCGCCGCGCCGCGCGAAAACCTCAAGGTGCGTGTGGGTGTCAATCAGAGCATTCATGCGCGCAACGAAGCCCGCCGCCGCCGCCGCCGCCAAGAAAACAACCACGGTTTTTTTGTTTCAGCACAAAGGACACAAAGGGTCTCGCGAAGGTCACGAAGGATCCAAGCCGTTGAACAGAAGTTAAGGAGAGCAAACCGGAAGGTACTGTTCTTATGCGGTGCCCCGCGGCAGGATACGTCCCTCTTCATCCCTCTTCTTATCTTCTGTTAAAAACCTTCGTGTCTTCGTGTGAGCCAAATGTTCCAAACCAACCACGGATTGCCCGGATTTTGACGGATTCCACGGATGGAACTTATCGGTTTCTCGATTTTGTGAACATATAAATTGACACTTTTGGGAACTTGTGAGTTCATCATGTTGCCATGCTGAAGGAAACGTTGCAGAAAGTGCTGACCGGCCAGGCATTACCAGCTGTTCCCGACTCCGAGGTGCCGCGTCTGCTCGCTCCGAAACTCAAACTCCGGCGTGAATTCGCGCTGGTGCTTACGGGCATCCGGCGTTGCGGGAAAAGCACGCTCCAAGGGCAACTCATGCGCGAAAGCAACCGCCCGTTTTACTGCAACTTCGATGACATCCGGCTCGCGGGCATGACCTCCGACGACTTCGCGTTGTGGTTGGAGGTTTTCAACGAAACCGCCGGCGCCGACGCCGATGTTTTCCTCGACGAAGTGCAGGAAGTCGAAGGATGGCAGCGGCTTGTTCGCACCTTGTTGGACGCGGGACGTCGCGTGTGCGTCACCGGTTCCAACGCCTCCCTGCTCGGCCACGAACTCGGCGCGAAACTCACAGGCCGGCACGAATCGCGCACGGTCTGGCCGTTCTGCTATTCGGAATACCTGACAGCGACCGGACAGGAGCGCGGCGTGGAATCGCTTCAAAATTACCTTTCCGACGGCGGTTTCCCCGCCTATCTGCGCGAACGTCGCGACACGCTTCTGAACGACCTCTTGCGCGATGTGTTGTTGCGCGACGTGATGGTGCGGCACCGGTTGCGCGAAACACGTCATCTGAACAACCTCTTCCTTTATCTTTCGGCAAACATCGGACTGCCGGTGTCGCTCCAAAAACTGACCAAAAATCTCGAAATCCCCGCGGTCACCCATACCTCGCGTTATGTTGAATACCTTCAGGACGCCTATTTGCTCTTCGCGCTCCCGAAATACAGCCCGTCGTTCCGCGCCCGTGTTGTGGCGCCGCCCAAGTATTACGCGATAGACACCGGCCTGTTGCGCGCCGTTTCGCCCCAAGCCGCGCCGGATAGGGGGCGGCGTTTGGAAAACGCGCTGTTGCTGGACTTTCTGCGTCGCGGCGAAACGCCTTCCTATGCCGCCGAGCACGACGCGTGGGAATGCGATTTCGTCACGGGCGACACCGTCTGGCAGGCGTGCTGGCAGTTGAACGAGGAAAACACAAAGCGTGAAACGCGCGGTCTTCTCGCCGCCAAGGCGCAAACCCGCGCGAAACGCATGGTGATTCTCACCGCCCAAAACCACTCCCAAACGCTCACCCATGAAGGCGAAAAAATCGAGGTCATCCCCGCATGGGAGTGGCTCGGATGAACGCGCGTGAACGTTTGGCGAAGGCAGGGCCAGGCAAAAAATGGAAACCGCGTCTCCAAAACCAACCACGGATTGCAGGATTTTAGCGGATTGAACGGATGGAATCATCTGGTATTAAATGAATTGTAAATCTGTGCCAATCGGCGAAATCTGTGGATGAAAACTCCTTTGCTTCGTCTTGGCTCGGCTTCGTGTGAGGCGAAAACTTCGTGTCTGGTTTCAGAAGCGGAAATCGCCGCGGAACAGGCGGATGTTCTCGAAGTGGCGGATTTCAGGGGAGGCGTCCGGGCGCGTTTCCACCTCCACGATGTCGAAGCGGAAGGTGCGCGGATACGACGTCAGACGGCGCATGTAGGATTTCGCGGCGCGAAGGAGGACGCGTTTTTTGCGGGGATTGACAGCGTAAAAACCGGGGACGAGCGCGCCGGCGGCGCGGGTTTTTACTTCGACGAAAACGAGAATGCCGGCGTCGTCGCAGACGAGGTCAATCTCCTCGCGGCGGTCCGACGGGTTGCGCCAGTTGCGGGCGATGATTTTGTGACCCTTCGCCTTCAGAAAGTCGGCGGCTTGTCGCTCGCCAAAGGCGCCGGAGTTTTGTTTCTCCGCTTTTTGGCGGCGGCTTGTCACGAGCGCGAGGAGACGGTCTTTGAGGCGGGTCAGGGTGGGTGTCATGGAAAGCGGGTGTTTGGGAGAACGCGCGGAACACAAGCGCGGCGCGGCGGCTTGTCAGTCAAAAATCCTAACCTTTTCGCGGGCGCTTTCGGGCTTTCCCCTTGACCTTCATGAGGCGCGGCCGCTTTGTCCCTTCCAATGATTTCCCCCGCCACAGGCCGGCTGCATTTCACTGTTCCGCAACAGTTTGCCCCCCCCCCCCCTCCCACGGTTGCGTT
>JAISTY010000050.1 GCA_031272375.1 Opitutaceae bacterium
CGTCAGCAACGCCCCCTTGCGGACAATGAAGATGTTGTCGCCGGTGCATTCGGCGATGAGGCCCTGGTCGTTGAGCATGATGGCCTCGAGCGCGCCGAACTGCCGCGCCTCGATCTTGGCGAGGATGTTGTTGAGATAGTTGAGGGACTTCACCGCGGGCGGCAGCGCGGCGGGATTGTTGCGGCGGGTGGGGACGGTGACGATGGCGAGGCCCTTCGTGTAATGCTCCTCCGGGTAGAGGGCGATTTTGCTGGCGATGATGAACAGCGTCGGGCGGGCGCAGTTCCAGGGCGAGAGGCCGAGGTCGCCGACACCCCGCGTGACGACGAGGCGGATGTAGCCGTCAACGAGGTTGTTCCGGCGGCAGGTTTCGCGGGTGGCGTCCGAAATCTCGGCGCGGGAAAGAGGCAGGTCGAGGAGGATGGCCTTCGCGGAGTGCTCAATGCGCTCAAGGTGATCCTCAAGGCGGAAAATGTTGCCGCCATAAAGCCGGATGCCCTCGAAAACGCCGTCGCCGTAAAGAAGACCGTGGTCGAACACGGAGATTTTGGCTTCGGAGACGTCAACGAACTTCCCGTCGAGATAAATGGTCATGATGGCGGCGGAGAAAAGGAGCCGTGCGGCGGCTTGTCAAGCCTTGCGGAAGCGCGCGCCCCCGCCCGCTCACGTCCCGTAAAGCCGGTCCCCGAAATCCCCCAATCCGGGCAGGATGTATTTCCGCGCGTTCAGGCAGCGATCGTGGGCCGCCGTGAAAATTTCGACGTCGCCATGCGCCGCCCACACCGCCCGCGCGCCCTCCGGCGCGCTCACGATGCACACCAGCGTCACGTTGTCCGCGCCCTTCCGCTTCAGGACGTCAATGGCCTGCGTCGCCGAGCCGCCCGTCGCCAACATCGGATCCACGATGAACACCCGCTTCCCCTCCAACGGCGGCAGCTTGCAGTAGTAATTCCGCGCGATGGCCGTCTTGTGGTCGCGCTCCAGCCCCACGTAGCCCACCGACACGTCCGGAAACAAATCCGTGAAGGGCTGCACCATCCCGATCCCCGCCCTCAAAATCGGCACGACCGCCAGCGACGCCCCCAGCACCTCCCCCGTGCACGCCTCCAGCGGCGTGGCGATCTCCCGCGGCCTGACGCCCAAATCCCGCGTCGCCTCTAATGCCAGCAGCAGCGATATCTGGTAGGTCAGCGTGCGGAAAGTTATCGGCTTCGTCCGCTCGTCCCGAAGGTGGGTTATGATGTGCGCCGCGAGCGGGTGTTCCAAAACATGCAATGTGCCCATGCCCCGTTTCTCCCCGACCGGCGGATAATTGCAACGCGCTTTCGCGCCACCCGCCGCCGCGCCGGATTTCCGCCCCGCGCGATTTCAGGCTTCCGCCCCGCCGTCCTTCGCTGATTAACAAGCCCCTCCGCGCCGCCGCGCCGCAACCCGACCATGATCCTCCAACGCCTTCCCTTCCGCGCCGCCTCCGCCGCCGAGAACATGGCCGCGGACTTCCTCCTCCTCAAACGCCACCCGGACAAGGCCGCCGCCCGCTTCCGTCACTACGGCTGGCGCGGCGACTGCCTCACCTTCGGCTACGCCCAGAAAATCGCCTGGGTGCGCGACCAACTCCCCCCGGACGCCGCCCGCCCCGACCTCTGCCGCCGCCCCACCGGAGGCGGCCTCGTTGACCACCGCGCGGACTGGACCTACGCACTCGTCATCCCGCGCGGCCACGAGCTTTGCGAGGCCCCCGCGCCCGAAAGCTACCGCGCCGTCCACGAGGCCGTCGCCGCGACCCTCAACACCCTCGGCCACCGCGTCGTCCTCAAACCGCGCCCCGACCTCCCCTCCGAAACCTCCGCGAAATCCGCCGCCCCCTCCGTCTGCTTCAAACGCCCGGAAATCTTCGACGTCGTCCACCCCGCCTCCGGCGAAAAAGTCGCCGGCGCCGCGCAAAAACGCGCCAAGGAGGGCCTGCTTTTCCAAGGCTCCATCTGGAAACCCTCCGTCCCCGGAACCGACTGGGACGCCTTCGCCGGCCTTTTCGCCAACGCCCTCGCCAGCACCCTCGCCGCCGGATTGCGGGACGTCCCCTGGCCCGACAACGACGACGAACTCGCCGCGCTCTCCGAACACTACGCGTCGCCCGAATGGAACGAGGCCCGCTGAAATCCTTCCCGCCAACCGCATGAAAAAAACGCACCGCCACCGCCCCCAAGGAAAACAGCCCTCCCGGAAAAAATCCCCGGCATCGCCGCCCGCCGCCACGCCCCCAAAAAAACGTCCCGTCTTCATCCCGAAAAAATCCACGGGAACGGCGGAAGCCGCCCCCGCGCCCTTTTCCAAAAGACAACCCGCCGCCCGACAACCTGCCGCGCCCTTCCCCAAAAAATCCTCCGCGCCCGCCGCGAGGAACCCGAACGCCTCCGCCCTCACCGGCACAATCCACTTCCGTCAGAACGGCAACGCCACCGTCATCCCCCTCCGCGCCCCCAACGCCCCCGCCTCGCCCGACGACGCCCCCCTCGACCTCTTCTCCGAGGACACCGCCAACGCCCTTCCCGGCGACACCGTCGAGGTCGCCCTCACCCGCCGCCGCTCCACGCGCGACCCCAACCGCCGCATGGCACGCGTCATCCGCGTCCTCCAACGCGCCTCCTCCACCGCCGTCGGCACCCTCCAGCTCCACGCGCGCCACCTCTCCGTCCGCCCCGACGACCCGCGCTTCCCGCGCGACATCGCCGTCACCCTCCCCGCAAACATCCCCGCCGAACCCGGCGACAAGGTCGTCGTCACCCTCGACCTCGCCAACTGGAACTCCTCCAACCGCCCCCTCCGCGGCACCGTCACCGAGCGCCTCGGCAAAACCTTCGAGCCGGCCGCCGAACTCCTCGGCCTCTGCCGCAAATACAACCTCAACCCCGCCTTCCCCGAACCCGTCCGGCGACAAGCCGCCGCCCTCCCGGCCGAGGTCACCCCCGCCGACACCGCCAACCGCCTCGACTGCCGCCACCTCCCGACAATCACCATAGACCCCGACGACGCCAAGGACTTCGACGACGCCCTCTCCATCGAGCAACTCCCCGGCAACCTCACCCGCGTCGCCATCCACATCGCCGACGTCTCCCACTACGTCACCCCCGGCTCCCCCCTCGACATCGAGGCCCGCGCCCGCGGCAACTCCACCTACCTCGTCGGCGCCGTCATCCCCATGCTCCCCGAAAAACTCTCCAACGGCCTCTGCTCCCTCGTCGAGGCCCGCGACCGCCTCGCCAAAACCGTCTTCCTCACCTTCCGGCCCGACGCCTCCATCGCCGCCTCCTCCATCGCCGCCACCGTCATCCGCTCCCGCAAACGCCTCACCTACCGGCAGGCCCACGCCCTCCTCACCACGGACGACCTCGCCCGAATCCGCGCCCTCCCCCTCCCCGCCAAACACAACACCGGCTCCACCGGACGCGCCCTCTCCTCCCTCTCCGACGACGAACTCCGCCGCCTCGCACAAACCGTCCGCGCCCTCTGGAAAATCGCCTCCAAACTCCGCGCCAGACGCTTCGCCAACGGCTCCCTCGACCTCGACATGCCGGAGACCAGAATAATCCTCGACGAACAGGGTCGCGCCGCGCGCCTCGAGAAAATCACCAACGACGAAAGCCACCAGCTCGTCGAGGAATTCATGCTCGCCGCCAACGAGGCCGTCGCCCGCCTCACCCGCTCCAAACACATCCCCTCCCTCTACCGCGTCCACGACGCCCCCGACCCCGAACGCCTCCTCGAACTCCGCGCCGGACTCGCCGCCCATGACATCCAAACCGGCGACCTCTCCCACCGTCCCCAGATGACCCGCCTCCTCCAGACCATCGCAAACAACCCCGACGCCCACATCCTCCGCACGCAGGTCCTCCGCTCCCTCAAAAAAGCCTGCTACCGCGCCACCCCCGACGGCCACTACGGCCTCTCCAAAAAAGACTACACCCACTTCACCTCCCCCATCCGCCGCTACGCCGATCTCATCGTCCACCGCGTCCTCCCGATGACCGCGCCGCCCGCTGCGCCCTCCCCTTCGGAGCCGTGCGGCAACTTGTCGCCGCTCCCGCCCGCGACAACCTGCCGCCCCCAATCCCCCGCCGCGAAACCCGTCCGCTACGCCCCCTCCGAACTCGCCCAACTCGCCGAGCACATCAGCCGCACCGAAATCGCCTCCACCGACGCCGAGCGCGAAAGCGTCAAAATCAAGCTCGCCGAATACTTTGAACTCCAGCTCGCCAAACAACCCCCGCCCACCTTCCCCGCCGTCATCACCGACGCCACCCCGCGCGGCCTCTTCATCGAACTCACCGACTCCCTCGCCTTCGGCTTCATCCCCGCCTCCGCCCTCCCGCGCGACGCCTATTTCCTCAACCACAACGGCGCCCTCACCGGACGCCGCCTCCGCAACACCTACGCCCCCGGACAAAAACTCGCCGTCCAAATCGCCGCCGTTGACCGCGCCCGCCGCCAGCTCGACTTCCGCCCCGCACGGGCTTGAAAAATCGGAAAAGACGGCGGACGCCCCCGCCGGAACCGGCGCTACCGGCCGGGGATGAGGCGGGTTTGGCGGAGGGCCTCGTAGCAGGCGACGCCCGCGGCGGTGCTCAAATTGAGCGAGCGCAGGGCGGGGTTGGCGTGGGGGATTTTTATGCGGAAGGGCGCGCCGATTTCCTCGTGCAACCAGTCCGGCGCGCCGGAGCCTTCGTTGCCAAAAACAAGACCGTCGCCGTCCGCGAAGGAGGCCTCCCAGAAGGTTCGCGCGGCTTTGGTGGTGAGGAGCCAGAGGCGGCGCGGCGACTTGTCGCTGGCGCGGAAGGCGGCCCAGTCGGCGTGATGGTGGACGTCGAGGGAGAACCAGTAGTCCATGCCGGCGCGCCGGAGGTTGCGGTCCGTCACCGAGAAGCCGAGGGGATGAATGAGGTGGAGGCGGGAGCGGGTGAGGGCGCAGAGGCGCCCGATGTTGCCCGTGTTCTGGGGAATTTGGGGTTGGAAGAGGACGAGGTGCAGCATGGTCAACGGTTCCGCGCGAGGGCGCGGCGGGCCTCCATCAGCTCCGCGCGGGCGCGCAAGTCCTGGCGTTTGTCGTGGAGCTGTTTCCCTGCGCAGAGGGCGATTTCAACCTTCACAAGGGCGTCCTTGAAATAGAGGCGGAGGGGGACGAGGGCGAGGCCGCCGGCGAGCATGGCCTGGGAGATTTTGCGCAACTGGTGGCGGTGGAGGAGGAGTTTGCGGGAGCGGCGGGGGGAGTGGTTGTGGAGGTTGCCGAAGGCATATTCGTCAATGTGGGCGTTGAAGAGCCACAGCTCGCCTTTGTCGAGGCGCCCGAAGGCGTCATTGATCTGGGCGCGTCTGGCGCGGATGGATTTGACCTCGGTGCCGCGGAGGGCGAGGCCGGCCTCGAAACGCTCGCGCACAAAGAAGTCGCGGTGGGCCTTCGCGTTGCGAATTTCCGTGTAGCGTTTTTTCTCCTTTTGGGCGGCGGGCATTGTCGGGACAAGTCGCCGCAACCTTCCGGGGAAACCGGCGGGGGCGTCCACACAAATAACGGCCGCGGCGCGGCGGCGTCAGACGGTAAGGGAGCCGGCGGAGCGGAGTTTGGATTGGAGGGTTTTGAGATCCACGTCGCGGACGCCGGTTTTGAGTTTTGCGGCCATCGCGGCGGCGGCGCCGATGCCCTGCCCGAAGGCGGCGACGATGGGCTGGACGCGGTAGGCGCCCATGGCGAGGTGGGTGCCGCTGATGTGCTTGCCGGCGAGGAGGAGACCCTCGAAGCCTTTCGCGATGCCGGAGCGGTAGGGAAGGCCGTAGGGGGGGAGTTGTTTGTCGGCCTCGGTGAGCTTCTCGTTGATGTCCCAGAGGTCGAGGGGATAGACGCCGGTGGCGAGGACGTCGTCGGGCATTTTGCCGCTTTTGAGATCCTGGAGGGTGAGGATGTGCTCGCCGGTGACGCGGCGGCATTCGCGGACGCCGATTTTCGGGGCGAAATTCACGCCGAAGCCCTGTTCGAGCAGTTTGGCGACGTCGTCCTCGATCATGCCCATCGCGACGCGGTAGGCGCGTCCGAGTTCCATGGGGTCGCGGGTGTCGCAGAGAACCGAGGCGCCCCATTGGAGGTAGGTGCCGGTGTTGCGCTGAAGGAAGAGGGGGCGGTTTTTCTCCATTTTGATCCAGCCGACGTTGGCCTCGAGTTTTCCGGCGTATTGGAGGTTGGTTTCGTCGAGGGGTTTCGCGCCCGGACGGAGGCGTTGCAGGGTCAGCATGAGGGTGCAGGGCATCACCTTGGAGTCGGCGATGGCGCGCCCGAAGCGTTCGCCGAAGTCGGTCTTGGCCTCGCGCCCGAACATGACCTTCGCGCCGGCGAGTTCGGAGAGGGAGCCGGTGCCGGTGGCGTCAATGGTGACGGGCGCCATGAAGGCGGCGGGGGCGGCGCCGTTGCCGGTGTCAACCTCGACGCCGAGGAGCCGGTCGCGCTGTCCGTCGCTTTTGACAATGGCGCCGGAGACGCGGGCGCCGGTGACGAGGGTGATGTTCAGCTCGCGGCGGACGAGGGTGGCGAGCACGCGGGCGAAGGAGGAGGGGAGATACCAGTGCTGGCCGCTTCCGGTGAAGTTCTTGTGGGCGGCGCCGTCAATGTCCTCGGTGGCGTTGAGGGATTGGATGAGTTCGTTGAAAATGCCGACGCGGGGGCCGCCGCAGAGGAAGGTGACAAACATGTCAACGGGCGCGCCGCCGATGGCGGGGTCCTCCTCGATGAGGATGACGCGCGCGCCCGCGCGGGCGGCGGAGACGGCGGCGGGGATGCCCGCGGCGCCGGCGCCGACGACGATGACGTCGGCCTCGGAGACGGCGGAGTAGCGTTTGCCGGGGGACTGGGGACAAGCCGCCGCGTCGAGGCGGGGGAGGGCCGACGCCGCCGCGGAGGCGGAGACGAAGGCCAGGGATTTTTTGAGGAACTCGCGGCGTTGGTTCGGTGTGATGCTCATGGGAGGAGGAGGAAGGTGTCAGCCGCGGCGGATTTCGGAGCCGGGGAAGGTGATTTGGAGGCGATAGACTTTTTTGACGCGGCACCGGACGGCGCCGGTTTTGAGGTCAAAGGACTCGGGGATTTCAATGAGGTGGAGATCCACGATGGCGTGGTAGCCGCGCTCGGAGAAGATGTCTATGAACATGGCGGAGGCGAGGGGGTCCTCGAAGATGGGGTCCTCGGTGTTCACCTGGGCGCGTCCGGTGATGGCGTGGCGCAGGACGACGGGCATGATTTTTTCGCCGATGAACTCGACGACACGAATGAAGAGGTCGGTTTGCTTGTGGGCGTAGCCGTCGAGCCGTTTCACGAGTTCCTGGCGGGCATGGACGATGATTTCGCTGGCGACGGGGACGTGGCGGAGGATGTCGTGGGTGCGCGGGTCGAGTTCGAGGGTGCTCTGGTATTGGAGCTCGCGGAGGATGTTCTGCTCGACCTCGGCGATGGATCCCTGGGCGTTGATGAAGTGGTAATGGAAGTGCTCCTTGAGCGACTGGAGGGCATCCCAGGTCTGCTCCTTGAAGACGCGGTAGCGGCGCTGGGCGAGGGAAACGTCGGTGTCGGTGGAGCGTTCCTCGAGGAGGTCGCCGACGCCGGAGCGGCGGACCTGCTCGTTGTGGGCGATGATTTCGCGGCCGCGCTTGAGCTGGCGCTCGACGGAGGTTTTTTCGTCAACGTAGAGCACCATGATGTGGATGGCGGGCTGGCGGAAGTGGGCGGAGTGGGGGGTGTTCTGGAACTCGCGCCGGAGCGTCTGCATGTGTTGGAAGAGGAGCTTGACGCACTCGACCTGCACCTGGGTGCGGGGGAAGCCGTCAATGATGACGCCGTGGGCGTATTGGGGTTCGAGGAGTTTGCGGAGGAGAAGGGAGATGACCTCGCGGTCGCCGACCATGCCGCCGGCGTCCTTGATTTTGCGGGCCTCCGGGGAGTCGAGAAGGGAGGAGACGACGACGGGCGGGCAGGTGAGGCCGCGGGCCTTGAGGACGAAGTCGGTGTTGGTGCCCTTGCCGGAACCCGGAGCGCCGCCAAGGAGGATGATTTCGCCGGGGAAGCGGAGGTTTTCGCGACCAAGGGAGGCCTCGAGTTTGCGCCAGACGTCGGCGAAAATGAGCTGGGCTTCCTGGATGACGGATTCGCGGCTGCGCGGGGCCGGGGCGGGCTTTGCGGGCTTGGAGGATAGCGTTGGCATGGCGGCGGGGAGGGAAGGGGGAGCGGGCGTCGGGGCGAGTTTTTTCCGGCGCGGGGGCGTCAGGCGGGACAGTCGCGGCGGATTTCGTGGGAGAGTTTCATGGAGCAGAAGTGGGGGCCGCACATGGAGCAGAAGTGGGCGGTTTTGCCGTTGGCGTGGGGGAGGGTGGTGTCGTGGAAGGTGCGGGCGCGCTCCGGGTCGAGGGAGAGGTTGAACTGATCCTCCCAGCGGAACTCGAATCGGGCCTTCGAGAGGGCGTTGTCGCGGAGCTGGGCGGCGGGGTGTCCCTTGGCGAGGTCGGCGGCGTGGGCGGCGATTTTGTAGGCGACAACGCCGTCGCGGACGTCGTCGCGTCCGGGGAGGCCGAGGTGCTCCTTCGGGGTGACGTAGCAGAGCATCGCGGCGCCGTGCCAGGCGATTTGGGCGGCGCCGATGGCACTGGTGATGTGGTCGTAGCCGGGGGCGATGTCGGTGGTCAGCGGGCCGAGAGTGTAGAAGGGCGCCTCGTGGCACCAATCCAGCTGGCGGCGCATGTTTTCCGCGATCAGGTGGAGGGGAACGTGGCCGGGGCCCTCGCACATGACCTGGACATCGCGCTCCCAGGCGCGGCGGACGAGGCCGCCCTGGGTTTGCAGCTCGCCGAACTGGGCGGGGTCGTTGGCGTCGGCGATGGAACCGGGGCGGAGGCCGTCGCCGATGGAAAGGGCGGCGTCGTAGGCGGCGCAGATGTCGCAGATGTCGTCCCAATGCTGGAAGAGGAAGTTTTCGGAGCGCCGGGCGAGCATCCATTTGGCGATGATGGCGCCGCCGCGGGAGACGATGCCGGTCATGCGGCGGGCGGTGAGGGGAATGTGCTCGCGGAGGAGGGCGGCGTGAATGGTGAAGTAGTCAACGCCCTGCTCCGCCTGCTCGACGAGGGTGTCGCGGAAGATTTCCCAGGTGAGATCCTCCGGGCTGCCGTGGACTTTTTCGAGGGCCTGATAGACGGGGACGGTGCCGACGGGGACGGGGCAGTTGCGGAGGATCCACTC
>JAISTY010000024.1 GCA_031272375.1 Opitutaceae bacterium
GCTTCCGCCGTTCTCTTTTTTTCCAAAATGCAACTCATCCTCCGCTTCCTGAAGTCCTCCATCGGACGCAAAATCCTCATGGCCCTCACGGGTCTTTTCCTCATCGCCTTCCTCGCGGGGCACCTTGTCGGCAACCTGCAGATCTTCTCCCCCGCCGCGAAAATCAACGGCTACGCCGAGTTCCTCCACGGCATGGGGCCGCTGCTCTGGGTCGCCCGCGTTTTCATCTTCGGCGCCCTCCTCGTCCACATCTGGACCGCCGTCTCCCTCAAACTCGAAAACCGCGCCGCCCGCGGACCGGACGCCTACGCCGTCAACAACATCATCGTCGCCTCCCTCTCCTCGCGCACGATGGTCGTCACCGGCCTGCTCCTCGCCGCCTTCTTCGTCTTCCACATCCTGCAATTCACCGCGACGGGCATCGGCGACGGCACCTTCAAGGACAACCTCGCCCCCTTCACGATGCCGGAGGGCTACCACATCGCCGGCGTCGAGGTCGTTCCCGCGGGCAAGGCAGTGCTGGACGTCCACAGCATGGTCGTCGCCGGCTTCCTGAACCCCTGGGTCTCGCTGGCCTACGCGGTCGCCATCGCGCTGTTGTGCGTGCACCTCCTGCACGGGGCGCAGTCGGCGTTCCAGACGCTCGGCTGGCGCAACGCCCGCTGGTCGGCGTTCCTGCGCGGCGCGGCGGTGCTGTTCGTCGCCGTCTATCTGCTGGCCAACCTCGCCATCCCCGCCGCGATTTTGGGCGGCGCCATCAAGCCCCGCGCCGGAGCCGCGCTGAAGGACGGCAGCCCCGTCCCCGCCTTCAATTGCTGCGCCAAGCCCAAGGTCCACGCCTGCCACGCCCAGCCCGCCCCCGCCTGCCACGCTCCGAAAACCGCCGCCTCCGGCTCCTACCAATGCGATGACCCCGCCGCCGGACACCTCTGTTGCAAAAAGAAGGCCGAGGCCAAGGCGCGCGGCTTGAAAACCTGCGGCAAGGAATGCGACCAGCCCTGTTGCAAACGCGCCCCCAAACCCGCCGCCCCCTCCGCCTGAACCGCGACAAGCCGCCGACATTTCCAACCACCAACCGCAAACCTCCCTCCTTCCTCTCATGGCCACGCTCAACTCGAACATCCCCGCCGGCCCCCTCGCCGACAAATGGCGCAACCACAAGGCCGCCATCAAACTCGTCAACCCCGCCAACAAGCGGAAATACCACGTCATCGTCGTCGGCGCCGGCCTCGCCGGAGCCTCCGCCGCCGCGACCCTCTCCGAACTCGGCTACAAGGTGACGAACATCGTCTTCCACGACTCCCCGCGCCGCGCCCACTCCATCGCCGCCCAGGGCGGCATCAACGCCGCCAAAAATTACCAGAACGACGGCGACTCCGTCCACCGCCTCTTCTACGACACCATCAAGGGCGGCGACTACCGCTCCCGCGAGGCCAACGTCCACCGCCTCGCCGAGGTCTCCGTCAACATCATTGACCAGTGCGTCGCCCAGGGCGTCCCCTTCGCCCGCGAATACGGCGGCCTCCTCGCCAACCGCTCCTTCGGCGGCGCCCAGGTCTCCCGCACCTTCTACGCCCGCGGCCAGACCGGCCAGCAACTCCTCCTCGGCGCCTACTCCGCCCTCTCCAAACAAATCGGCGCCAAGGCCGTCAACCTCGTCACCGAACACGAGGTCGTTGACATCGTCATCGTCGAGGGGCAGGCCAAGGGCGTGATAGCGCGCGACTTGCGCACCGGCGCCCTTAAACGCTTCGCGGGCGACGCCGTTGTCCTCGCCACCGGCGGCTACGGCAACGTCTTCAACCTCTCCACCTACGCCCGCAACTCCAACGCCACCGCCTCCTGGCGTGCCTACAAACGCGGCGCCTGCTTCGCCAACCCCTGTTTCACCCAAATCCACCCCACCTGCATCCCCGTCTCCGGCGACTACCAGTCCAAATTGACCCTCATGTCCGAATCCCTCCGCAACGACGGCCGCATCTGGGTCCCCAAAAACGCCGCCGACTGCGAAAAACACCCCAACGACATTCCCGAGGACGCCCGCGACTATTACCTCGAACGCATCTACCCCTCCTTCGGCAACCTCGCCCCCCGCGACGTCTCCTCCCGCGCCGCAATGCGCATGTGCGACGAGGGCCGCGGCGTCGGCCCCGGAAAACGCGGCGTCTATCTCGACTTCGCCGACGCCATCAACCGCCTCGGCGAAAACACCGTCCGCGAACGCTACGGCAACCTCTTCGACATCTACCACGAAATCACCGACGAAAACGCCTACAAACAACCCATGCGCATCTACCCCGCCGTCCACTACACCATGGGCGGCCTCTGGGTTGACTACAACCTGATGAGCAACATCCCCGGCCTCTTCGTCCTCGGCGAAGCCAACTTCTCCGACCACGGCGCCAACCGCCTCGGCGCCTCCGCTCTCATGCAAGGCCTCGCCGACGGCTACTTTGTCATCCCCTACACCATCGGCAACTACCTCGCCTCCCAGAAACCCGGCAGCGCCCCCACCCCTGACAACCCCGCCTTCGCCGCCGCCGAAAACGACGCCGCCGGCGTCCTCAAACGCCTCATGGCCATCAAAGGCAAGGAACCCGTCAACCACTTCCACAAACGCCTCGGCCAAATCATGTGGGAAAACTGCGGCATGGCTCGCACCAGGGCCTCCCTCGAAAAAGCCCTCCAGCTCATCCCCCAGCTCCGCGAGGAATACTGGCAAAACCTCAACGTCCCCGGCTCCGCCAACGACCTCAACCAAGCCCTCGAACGCGCCAACCGCGTCGCCGACTACATGGAACTCGCCGAACTCATGTGCCGCGACGCCCTCGCCCGCGAGGAATCCTGCGGCTGCCACTTCCGCGAGGAATACCAGTATCCCGACGGCGAATGCAAACGCAACGACGACACCTACTCCCACGTCGCCGCCTGGGAATACCAAGGCCCCGACAAGCTGCCGCTCCGCAACGCCGAACCCCTCAACTACGAGGAAACCAAAATGTCCGTCCGCTCCTATAAGTAATTTACGATCTACGAATTACGATTTACGAATT
>JAISTY010000061.1 GCA_031272375.1 Opitutaceae bacterium
ACCCGCCGCCGCCGCCGCCGCCAAAAAAGCCTTCCTCACCACGCGCGTCGGCGACCTCGGCTTCCTCCTCGCCCTCCTCTGGCTCCAAAACGCCACCGGCACCCTGCTCCTCTTCGACGACGGCAACGGCCTCCTCGAAACCGACGCCCTCAACCCCCTTTCCGTCTACCTCCCCTGCGGCCTCGCCCTCTCGACCGCCACCGGCCTCCTCCTCTTCTGGGGCGCCGTCGGCAAATCCGGCCAGTTCCCCCTCCACGTCTGGCTGCCCGACGCCATGGAAGGCCCCACGCCCGTCTCCGCCCTCATCCACGCCGCCACCATGGTCGCCGCCGGCGTCTTCCTCGTCGCCCGCGTCTTCCCGCTGATGGCGCTCGACCAGACCCTCGCCGTCCACACCCACGCGCTCACCGCCGTCGCCCTCGTCGGCAGCGTCACCGCCCTGCTCGGCGCCCTCCTCGCCGTCGCGCAAAACGACCTCAAACGCGTCCTCGCCTACTCGACCGTCTCCCAGCTCGGCTACATGATGCTCGCGCTCGGCGTCGGCGCCTGGACCGCCGCCGTCTTCCACCTGCTGACGCACGCCTTCTTCAAGGCCCTCCTCTTCCTCGGCGCCGGCAGCGTCATCCACGCCGCCCACCACGAGCAGGACATGCGCGCCCTCGGCGGCCTCGCCCCGCGCATGAAACTCACCTTCGCCACCTTCGCCGTCGGCACCTGCGCCCTCGCCGGCGTCCCCTTCCTCTTCTCCGGCTTCTGGTCAAAGGAGGCCATCCTCCACGCCGCCCACGCCTGGGACGTCTCCGCCCTCCCCTTTTACATCGGCCTCGCCGCCGTCGTCCTCACCGCCTTCTACATGACCCGCCTCGTCGCCGAAACCTTCTCCGGCACCCCCCGCTCCCCCGCCGCCGGGCACGCCCGCGAAAACGGCCCCGTCATGACCGTCCCGCTCGTCCTCCTCGCCGTCGGCGCCGTCGCCCTCGGCTTCCTCAACACCCCCGCCTGGCCCTGGCTCGACGCCACCCTCGGCGGACAAGCCGCCGTCACCCCCGGACACCTTGTCGAAAGCCCCGCGCTCCTCGCCGTCTCCGCCTTCCTCGTCGCCCTCGGCATCGGCGCCGGCCTTGCCCTCTACGCCACCCGCAAACGCCGCCGCCAAACCGCCTCCGCCCCCGACCCCCTCCAACGCGCCTGCCCGCCCGTCTTCGCCGCCCTCCAAAACCGCCTCTGCATTGACGAACTCTACGCCGCCACCCTCGGACGCCTCAACGCCCTCGCCGCCGCCGCCGCCGACCTCGCCGACCGCCTCCTCGTCAACGGCGCCGTCACCCTCGTCTCCCGCCTCGCCCTCTGCGCCGGCATCGTCCAGCGCGAGACCGACGAGAAAGTCCTCAACGCTGGCTTCGACGGAACCAGCTCCGAAATCCGCGGCGCCGGCGAACTCTACTCCAAGGCGCAGACCGGCGAGCCGCAGGGCTACCTGCACGCCATCGCCGCCGGCTTCGTCATCCTCGCACTCATCGTCATCCTCGGCGCCCGCTGAACGCGCGAAACCGCCCCGCCCGCGCGGAAAATTCTCGTTGATGCGAAAGTCCGCGCCCCCACTGTGCCCCGCGGCCAGGCGCCATGCATGGGCAGGCGCGTGAACTCCGCCAGGGCCGGAAGGCAGCAACGGTGACGACGTTCTCCCAGTGCCGTGGAGTGCCTGGCCGCTTTCCCCTCCGCCCCGTCAACCCGCCCCCGCGCGCCTCGCGACAAGCCGCCGCGCCACGCGCACCGCGTTCGCGAAACTCCCCGTCCGCGCCTCGCCGCGCCCCGCGATGCCGAAGGCCGTCCCGTGGTCGGGACTCGTCCGCACCCACGGCAAACCGAGGGTGACGTTCACGGCCTCGTCGAACTCCACCGTCTTCAACGGCGCGAGCCCCTGGTCGTGGTAAAGGGCGACGACCGCGTCGAACTCGCCGCGAAGGGCGCGGGCGAAAACGGTGTCGGCGGGCAGCGCGTCCGACAGGCTGCCGTCAAAATCCCCGCGCAGCCCCGCGAGGATGGGGTTGATGACGTCGCGCTCCTCCGTCCCGAGAATGCCGCCCTCGCCGGCGTGGGGATTGAGACCGCAGACGGCCACGCGCGGGCGGCGCGTCCCGGCGATCTCAACGGCGGCTTCCACCGCGCGGCGGAAGGCGTCCGGCGTCAGACGCGACGGCACGGCGGCGAACGGAATGTGCCAGGTGAGCAGGGCGACGTTCAGCCGCCCCCCGCAAAAAGCCATGACCGGAACGCCGCCCCAGCGATCGGCGAAAAACTCCGTCTGCCCCGGAAACCCGTAGCCGATCGCCGCCAGCTCCGCCTTGCTCACGGGACCGGTGACAACGCCCGCGGCGCGCCCTTCGCGACAAGCTGCCGCCGCCCATTCCATCGCGTCGAGCGCGACGCGCGCGCCTTCGGGCGTCGGTTTTCCGGGAATCGCGTTGAAGGCCGCGACGCCGACGGGGTGCGCGGTGTCGCCCGCGCGCAGCGGCAGCTTGTCGAGCCAGGCTTCGGGACCGGCGACGGACAAGCCGCCGTCGTCCGCCGGCCGCCCATCGGCAAGCCAGCGCGCGATGATTTCGGGGCCGACACCCGCGGGGTCGCCGCAGGTGACGGCGAGCGGCAGCCTGCCGGCGGCGCTCATGCCTCCCCCTCCCGCCCCGCGCGGAAAAGCGGAAAGCCGCGCCCCTCCCGGCCGAAAAACCCAAGGAAACGCCGCCCCTCGTCCGAGACGCCCCCGGCGGCCAGCAGCGCGGCGGCCTTCCCGCGCGTCGCGCCCCCGGACAGCACCTCGCGGAACAGTTGTTTGAGTTCGCGGATCGTCCCGGCCCCGAACCCGCGCCGCCGCAGACCGACGAGGTTGAGACCGGCAAGCTCGTTGCGCCCGGCGACCATCACAAACGGCGGGATGTCCAGCGTGAGGCTCGCGTGCCCGCCGACCATGACGCTCTCGCCGATGACCACGTTCTGGTGAACCGCCGCCCCGCCCCCGAAAAACGCGAAATCCCCCGCGTGGACATGCCCGGCGAGGAGGCTCGCGTTGGCCATGATGACGTTGCGCCCGACCACGCAGTCGTGCCCGACATGCGACGCCGCCATGAGGTAGCAGTTCTCCCCGATCTCCGTGAACCCGCCCGCCTTCGTCGAACGGTGAACCGTCGCGTGCTCGCGGATGACGGTGCCGGAGCCGACGCGCACGCCCGAGGGCGTCGCGGCGTCGAAACGCAAATCCTGCGGGTCGCCGCCGACGACGGCGTAGGGATGCACCGTCACGCGGTCGCCGAGGACGGCGCCGGAGCGGATCAGGGCGCCGGCGTGGATGTCGCAGCCCTCGCCGAGGGTGACGTTCGGTTCGATGATGGCGGCTGGGTGGATCATGGGAATTGTCGGGCGCGGCTCACCGGCGCGGACGGTCGGGAAGCTCGAGCTGGGCGTCCCTCAACAGGTCGTAATTCTTGAGAATGCGGAGCAGTTGCAGCGTGTCGCTCTTGCGGTAGTTGAGGTTCACCTCCACGCGCGCAATCAGGTCGAGCAGCAGCGAGCGGAAGGACAGGACGGCGTCCACGCCGCGCTCCTTGAGCAACCCCGCGCTCTCCGCGCGGAACGGCTCCCGCGCCGGAAGCCCCGGAATGACGAGGATTTTGACAAGACCGCCGTCCCCTCCGCCCTCCGTCCCGCCGTCCGGCAGCCCGCGCGCGGCCTCGCGCAGGGCGCTCTCGCCGAGAAAATCAAACAGCTCCGGCGTCGCCCGGATCAGCGTCGGCGTGAAAACGCCCGTGTGCCAGGGGCGGACGGACACGACGGCGCGGCGGATGCGCGGAAGCCCCCCCGCGAAGAGGAAAAAATCCGGGCGTCCGGAGGGGCGCCAGGCGGGGTTGTGCACGAGAAAATCAATCGCCTCCCCGCCGGTCTTCTTGCGGGACTGGACCTGGTATTTGCGAACCTGCCGGGTGAGAAACCCGTTTTGCTCGAAGTATTCGCGGACAATGTCCTCGTCGGTGGCTGACATGCGGGCGTTCTTGGACGGGACGCGGGGAAAGCGCGAGCGGATTTGCCGCTCACGCCGCCGCGCCGCCCCAGAAAAGCCACTCCTCCACCGACAGCCCGAGCCGCCGCGCCGCCTCCGCGAACGCCGGCGCGCGCTCCGGCCCGTCCGGCGTCCCGGCCGCCAGCCGCACCCGCCCGCCCGGAACATGGTGGCGCAGCAGCCGCAGCGCCGCGTCGCAATCCACGCCCGCGTCCGCCGCGCCGGGATCCGCCGACAACCCGCCGCCGCCCGTCAGCACAATCACGCCCGCCCCGTGCCGCGCGATCCGCCGCACCGTCTCCTGGAAAAGGTCCCGGTTGCGCCGCGTCCTCAACGGGAAGCGCTCGAACAGCGACTCGCCGTGCGCCCGCGCCACCGGCGCGGCGTCCGCCGCCGGATCCCCGTGGGTCAGCACAACGGCGTCCCTCGACCGAAGCGTGTCGTAGTAGGCGTGCGCCCGGAACCAGCACGGCTCCGTCAGCAGCGCCCCGAACTCCCCGCGCCGCGCCAGCGCCTCCGCGTCAATCCGCGCGAGCCGCCGCCCGCCGCCCAGCTCCTCCACGGCGAGAATGCCGGACCCCTTGTCCGCGGCGAGCCGCCCGGCGTCGCGCCCCGCGAAAATCTCCGCGAACCGCCCCGCCCCGAGGACAACCTCCCCGCCCGGCGGCCGTATCGGCAGGAAATAACACGCCCCGCGGATGAACCGCGGCGCCTCCGGCAGCGCCTCCGGCCGGAACAGCTCCAGCGGCTCGGGCGTCCCCGCCCGCGCCACCCGCGACGCCGACGGCCGCCGCAACGCGTGCCCGCCGTCCGCCTTCGACGACAGGTAGGCGATGTTGAACGGCCCCGGCTCGAACTCCAGCGGCTCCGTCCCCGCGATGGAAAACCCCGCCGCCCGGATCGCCCGCACCTTGTCGGGGTTGTTCGTCAGCACGATGAACGGCGCCTGGATGCCCAGCAGCCGGCAGATGTGGGGGATGTTCCCGTAGTTGCGGTGGTCGCGCCTCAACCCGAACGCCTCGTAGGCCGCGAACGTCGAGACGCGGTCGCCCGACGCCTGCACCAGCATCCGGTCCCGCGCCTTGCCGAAGAAACCGACGCCGCGCCCCTCCTGCATCAGGTAGAACAGAATCCCCCGCCCGCGCGCGGCGATCGCGCGGAACGCGCCCTCGAGCTGCTGCGAGCAGTCGCAGTCGCACCCGCACAGCGTCTCGCTGGTCAGGCACGACGAGTGCAGCCGCGTGTGCAGCGGCTCCCCGCCGGAAACGTCCCCGAACGTCAGCGCGAGGATGTGGTGCTTGTCCGCGATGTCCTGGAAAACGTGGGCCGTCCACTCCCCGAAGCGGGTGTCCAGCCGGCGCGTCGTTATGTAAAGCGTCGTCCCGAGCAACGGCCGTTCCAGCGCGCGCGCGCCGGGGGGCACGCTTCCGGCCCCCGGCTGCATCCGCGCCAGCAGCTCCGCCGGCACCGCCTGTTCCTTCTTCGGCATGGGAAAATGCCGCGCGACATTGCCCCCCGCCCGCCGCCGCGCAACGCGCGAATTGCCCGCCGCGCTCACCGCCCCGCGTAGTAGGCGTTGATCTTCGCCGCCACGTCGCGGAACCCGATGTCGTCGCTGTAAATCACCTTGTATTCCCCGATGGCCTCCTCCTTCCGCCCCATCGCCTCGAAGCACGACGCCAGCTCGTAGATGACCTCCTTTTTCAGGTCGTCCATCAGCCCCATCTCGCCCTTCGCCGCCTGGAACTGCGCCACCGCCAGGTCGAACATCCGCCGCGCCTTGAACGCCCGCCCCATCCCCGACAATGCCTGCAGGCGCACCTTCGGGCTTTTCTGCGCCTGCTGGTAGTTCGCGATCGCCTGCTCGTATTCGCCCTCCTTGAAAAGCAGCTCCGCCAGCGCGAAACGCGCCCCGTGGTCGTTCGGGTAGCGTTCCGCGAACGCCTTCGCCTCGGCCAGCTGGAACGCCCGCAGCCGCCCCTCCGCCGCCTTCAGCCGCAACGCCACCGCCGCGTCGCCCGGACGCGCGCGCGCCTCCTCCTCCACCGCCGCCACCTCGCGTTTCAGCAGAGCCGCCCGCAGGTCGCCCTCCGCCCGCTCCAGCCCCGCGTCCGCCCCGCCCGCCGCCGTCGCCCGCGCCTTCGCGACCCACTCCAGCGCCTCCTCCACGCGCCCCTGCCGCCTCAAAAGATCAATCACGGCGCGATGGTGCGTGACATTGTCCGGCTGCTCCCCGGCGCGCCGCACCGCCTCCGCCAGCAGCCGCTCCGTCATCTCCTCCGACGCCACCATCTTCGACGCCTGCTCGAGCGACACCGCCTCCGTCTCGTCCTTCAGCTTCTCGCGGAACGACCCCGCCTCCTCCCAGTTGCCCTTCTCCGTCGTCTGCGCGATCGCCGCCTTGCGCATCAGTTTCAGCGCGGCCCCGTCCTGCGGTTTCGTCTTCAAAATCTCGTCCGCCATGCGCAGCGCGTCCTTCGCCCTGCCCCCCTCGTAATACGCCTCGCCCAGCGCCAGCAGCGCCGCCGCGTCGCCGGGCGTCTCCTCCAGCTCCGCCTCCCGCGCGAAAATCGCCGTGCCTTTCATCCCCAACTCCGCCGCGGCCTCCGCCAGCAGCCGCAACGCCGCCGTGTTGCGCGGATCCGCGGCCAGCAGCGCGTCCGCCGCCTCAAGCGTCGCCTGGGGCGTGCCCTTCCGCGCGAACGCGGCCTTCGCCTTCCCGAAAAACCCCAGCACCGCCCGCTCCGCCTTCCCGCGCGGCCCGGCTTTCCGCAGCAGCGCGGCCCGCTGCAGCCGCCGCACCGGCAGGCACCCGGGGTTGAGCTTCAACACCCGCGCCGTCACGTCCGCGACGTAGTCAAAGTTCCCTTTTTGCAAAGCGTTCTGGGCGCTTTCCAACTGCTTCTGCACGCGGGGGTCGAGGGAGGAGACGGCGACTTCGGTCATCACGGGAAAAATGAGGGCGGCACCAAAGCCCCCGCGAAAATGACCGTCAACCGCCATTTCCCCGCGGCGGTTGTGTTTTGCCCCCCCCCCACCCCCCCCGCCCCCCCCCCGGCGCGCCGCCGCGCCGGGGGCCCGGCCGCGCCCCCCCCCCCCCCCTGCCGCGCGCGCGGCTTCTCACTTGGCTGTGCTACGCGGCGATGATGAGTTTGTCGCTGGGCAT
>JAISTY010000147.1 GCA_031272375.1 Opitutaceae bacterium
CAAGTGCTTCGCACTTGCGAAGTTATAGATTAAAGAGGAAAAATTAAAAACAGGAAAGGGGGTGGTGCGCGGGGTTGATGTGGAGTGCGGTGACTTTTCACCGCTTTGGACGATGCGGCTTGCCGGCTCCGGGTGAGGGCGGGCGTGGCGGCGGGCTGCGGTTGGAGCGAAGGGCTTCATTTGCGGAGGCGTGAAAGCTGGGGCGGAGGGAAGGCGCGCCCGCCGCGCGCCGCAAACGGAAAAACGGGCGCGGCGGGCGGTATTGGTTAGGACAAGATGAGCTGCCGTCGCGCGGATGTTCGCGGCTCACACGAAGACGAACCAAGACGAACCAAGAAGAGCCAAAGGAGGAGAGAGGAATTTTCGGGGATTGTTTTTGCGTCTTTGCGTGAGGTTTTTTGCGCCCTTGGTGATGCCCTTTGCGCCCTTTGTGCTGAAGGTTCGGGTGACGGCGGCTTGTCAGAGCAGCGGGGCGAGGAGGCGGCAGAGATCCTCCGCAAGGTCGCCGGCGAAACGGCGGCGGCGGAGCTCGTCGGGCGTCGGCTCGTCGCAATGACGGACGAGTTCGCCGGCCCAGCGGCGCATGGCGAGGACGTCGTTGCCCGAGTAAAGCATGAGGCCGATTTCAAAGTTCACGAAGAGGCTGCGCAGGTCGAAGTTCGCCGAGCCGGCGAGGGCGACGCGCTCGTCCACGATCACGGCTTTCGTGTGCATCATGCCGCGCCGGTAAAAAAGGACGCGCGCGCCGGCGGCGTGCAGCTGGCGGACGTAGTTGCGGCGGGCGTAGTCGGCGACGCGGTGGTTCGAGCGCGCGGGGACGATGAGGGTGACGTCCTTGCCGGCGCGGGCCTTCACGATGAGCGAGCGCAGGAGCACCTCGTCGGGAATGAAGTAGGGGGTGATGATCCAGACGGACTGCCGGCATTCCTGCACCATCGAGACAATGCCCTCGTAAAGCGGGTCGCCGGCGACGTCGGGACCGCTGGCGACGACATGGACGTCGCCGGCGCCGGCGGGGGCGACGGCGAGCGGGTCGCTTTCGGCGCGGAGGGCGTCGGCGTTTTCGCCGCTGGCGAAGGACCAGTCGGCGATGAAAACCTCGTTGAGGAGCGCGGCGCCGGGGCCGGCGACGGCGAGGCCGAAGTCGGCCCAGCGTTTTTTGCGGAAGGTCGGCCCCATGTATTCGGCGGCGAGGTTGTGCCCGCCGATGATGGCGCGGGCGCCGTCGAACACGGCGATTTTGCGGTGATTGCGGAGGTTGGCCGAGCCGCTTGTGGAGAAGGGGAAAACGGGCATGAAACGGACGGTTCTCCCGCCGGCGCGGACAAGGGGCGCGAGAAACCGTTTCCCGACGAACACGCAGCCGACGGCGTCGAGCAGCAGGCGGACTTTCACGCCCTCGGCGGCGCGTTTCGCGAGCAGCTGGACAAGCCGCCGCCCGGTGGCGTCGCGGCCGAGGATGAAGGTGGCGATGTGGATGCTTTTCCGGGCGGACAGGATGCCCTCCTCGAACTCGCCGAAGGTCTGCTGGCCGGTGGTCAGGAGCCGGATGGCGTTGCCGCCGGCGGGATCGCCCGCGCCCGCCGTGGTGACGGCGTGGACGGTGGGAATGAGGAGCGTCTCCGGGGCGACGGCGCGGGCCGCCGGCAGCCGCGGGACGAAGCGCCCCTTGCGGGCCGCGCGCGCCCGGAGCTTGCGCCCGCCGAGCAGGAAAAAGAGCGGGACGCAAACGTAGGGGATGAGGAGGATGCCGAGGAGCCAGGCGAGCGTGTTGGTCGGCTGGCGTTTCTCGCCGAGGAGTCGCGAGAGCGCGAGGATGGCGAGGAGCGCGCCGCACACGGTCAACGCGTGCGGGAGCAGGGGGAAAAGGAGGTTGCTCTCAACGGAGGCGAACATGGCGGGCGTCCGGTCGGGACGCGAACGGGCCCGCGGGCGGCGGTTAGGCAAGGCGGGGAACTCGCGCGGGGCGCGGCGCCGTCAAAACAGGGCGAAAAAATCCTTGAACCGGCGGCGCGGAGCCGCGACCTTCCGCCTCCTTTTTCGCCCGGTAGGATACTCAAGTGGCCAACGAGGGCAGACTGTAAATCTGCTGGCTTACGCCTTCCCTGGTTCGAATCCAGGTCCTACCACCACTTTCAACGGCGTCCGCTCGCGGGCGCCGTTTCGCTTTCACGGCCGTTATATCCCCGGCAGCGCCGGCGGGTCGGGCGGCGGCGCGGGGGCGACGGTCGGGGGCGTCCTTGGCCGCGCGAAGGCCAGCGCCGCCGCGAGCAGCGTCGCCGCGCACAGCGCCAGCGCCCATCCGGGGCCCCAGCGCGACGCCATCGCGCCCGCGAGCAGCTGGCCGACGGGCGCCAGCCCCGTCGCCGTCACAAAAAGCCCCATGACGCGCGTGCGCTTGTCGTCCTCCACCCGCGCCTGGATGAGGGTGTTGCAGCCGACGAGCACGAGCACCACCGCGATTCCCGTGACGAAGTAGCCGGCGAAGGCCAGCCAGAGCGTCCGCGCCAGGGCGACGGCCAGCGTCCCCGCCGCCGCGAGGAAGGCTCCCGTTGTTATCCAGCCGCGCAGCCCGCGGGTCGTCGCGCGCCCGCCGAGGAAAATGGCCGCGAGCAGCGCGCCGGCGCCGACGACCGAGTAGAAATGCCCGAGCAGCCGCGCGCCGCCGCCGAAGGTGTCCTTCGCGATGACCGCCGCGAGGGTGTGCGCCGCGAATCCGGCCAGCGCCACCACCGCCACGAGCAGCAGCGGGCGCCGCAACCGCCCCTCGCCCGCCGCGTGGGAAACCCCCTCGCGGAAATCCGCCCACGGGCGCGCGCGCGCCGCGGGGCGCGGCGCGGGGCGGACGCGCATCATCCGCAGGCTCGCGATGATCGCCGCGTAGCTGGCCGCGTTCAGCGCGAAACAGACGCCCTCGCCCCACAGCTCGATGAAAACGCCCGCGAGCGCCGGCCCCGCCAGCCGCGTCATGTTGAAAACGGAGGCGTTCAGCGCGAGGGCGTTGGGCAGGTCGGCGCGGTCGTCCACCATCTCGACGACAAAGGACTGGCGGACGGGAAACTCGAAGGCGTTGATGATCCCCTGCAGCAGCGCGAGCGCGACCATCAGGCCGATGTTCACGCGCCCCGTCAGCGTCAGGACGGCGAGCGCGCCGATCTGCAGGAGGGAAAACACCTGCAGCCCTATCAGCAGTTTCCTGCGGTCAACGCGGTCGCCGACGACGCTTGTGAAGGGCGTCAGGACGAGCAGGGGAATTTGCGAGGCGAAGCCGAGAAGCCCGACGTGGAAGGCGTCACCCGTGAGCCGGAAGGCGAGCCACATCGAGGCGGTGATGGACATCCACAGCCCCGTGAGCATGACGGCCTGCCCGCCGAAGAAGAGGCGGTAGTTGCGCGAGTTGAAGGAGCGGAGGAGCGCGGGTGTTTTCACGGGAAAAAGCGCGGCGGGGCGCGGCGCGCGGGCGCATCCAACCCCGCCCGTCCCGCCGGACGCAAGCGCGGGGATTTCGCGGGGGGATTTCGCGGCGCGGGGATTTTCCTTCTTGCAATGTCCCCGGAACACGCCGTCTTTCGCGCTCCTTTTTCGGGGTGTAGCTTAGCCTGGTAGAGCGCTACGTTCGGGACGTAGAGGCCGTGAGTTCGAATCTCACCACCCCGACCAGCTTTGCGCTCGTGCCCCCTGTCCCCTCCCTTGTTCCCGCTCGCCAAATTCCGCGCGCGCGCTTACCTCCGCCCCCTTTTCAATCATGACCAGCGCCCAAATCCGCTCCTCCTTCCTCGATTTCTTCGCGTCGAAACAGCACACCATCGTGCCCTCCGCCCCCCTCCTCCCCGACTCCCCCGGCCTCCTCTTCACCAACGCCGGCATGAACCAGTTCGTCCCCATCTTCCTCAACGAACGCAAACCCGACCTCTCCCGCTGGCCCGGCGCACGCCCCGCCTCCGACACCCGCGCCGCCGACACCCAGAAATGCATCCGCGCCGGCGGCAAACACAACGACCTCGAGGACGTCGGCCTCGACACCTACCACCACACCTTCTTCGAGATGCTCGGCAACTGGTCCTTCGGCGATTACTTCAAAAAAGAATCGCTCAACTGGGGCTGGGAACTCCTCACAAAAGTCTGGGGCATCCCCGCCAAACGCCTCTTCGCCACCGTCTATTCCCCCGACAAATCCCAAAACGCCCCCGCCGAATTCGACACCGAGGCCCACGAAATCTGGACGAAAATCTTCCGCGACGCCGGCCTCGACCCCGCCCTCCACATCGTCAACGGCGGCAAAAAGGACAACTTCTGGATGATGGGCGAAACCGGACCCTGCGGCCCCTGCTCCGAAATCCATTTCAACCTCTCCCCCTCCGACGACGAGGCCGCCGGCCGCTCCCTCGTCAACGCCGGCTCCCCACGCTGCATCGAAATCTGGAACCACGTCTTCATCCAGTTCTCCGCCCTCGCCGACGGCGGCTTGTCGCCCCTCCCCGCCAAACACGTTGACACCGGCATGGGCTTCGAGCGCGTCGCCGGCATCCACGCCACCACCCGCGGCTTCACCGACTTCTCCGCCGAGCCGAGCAACTACAACGCCGACGTCTTCGCCCCGCTCTTCGCGAAAATCGCCGCCCTCTCCGGCAAAACCTACGCCGGCTCCGTCCCGGCCGCCCGCGAAAAACTCTCCCGGCAGGAGCGCGTGGACGTCGCCTTCCGCGTCCTCGCCGACCACGCCCGCACCGTCTCCTGCGCGATAGCCGACGGCATCCTCCCCGGCAACGAGGGCCGCAACTACGTCATCCGCCGCATCCTCCGCCGCGGCATTTTATACGGGCGCAAGGACCTCGGCCTGGAGACCGGCTTCTTCGGGCAACTTGTCGCGCCGGTCGTGGAGACACTGGGCAACGTCTTCCCCGAACTGCCCCGCCAGCGCGAAATCATCGAGCGCGTCATCCGCGGCGAGGAGGACAACTTCGGCCGCACACTCGACAAGGGCATCGCCCTCTTTGAAAAGGAGGCGGAGCGGCTGGCCGCCGGCGGCACCCTCTCCGGCGTCGCTGCCTTCGAACTCTACGACACCTACGGCTTCCCCCTCGACATGACCCAGCTCCTCGCCGCCGAACACGCCCTCGCCGTGGACACCGACGGCTTCACCGCCGAAATGGAAAAACAACGCGCCCGCGCCCGCGCCGCGCAGAAAAAGGAAATCATCGAGGTCGCCTCCGGCACCCCCGGACAAGCCGCCGCCCCCACCGCCTTCACAGGCTACGACCCCGCCAACCTCACCGGCGCCGACGCCCGCCTCGTGGACGTCGTCTCCACCGGCAACGACACCTTCCTCGTCTTCGACCGCACGCCTTTCTACGCCGAAATGGGCGGACAACTCGGCGACACCGGCAACGTCACCATCGGCGACGCCACCCTCGAAATCGTTGACACCGTCAAGGACAAGGCCGGGCGCCATCTCCACAAGCTCTCCGGAAAATCCGCGGACAAGCTGCCGCCGGGCAACTGCGACGCCGCCGCCACCCTCAACGTCAACATCGCCCGCCGCCGCGCCATCGAACGCCACCACACCGCCACGCACCTCCTCCACTGGGCGCTGCGGCGGCTTGTCGGCACGCACATCCACCAGGCCGGCTCCCTCAACGCCCCCGACCGCCTCCGCTTCGACTTCGCCCACTTCGAGGCCGTCCCGCGCGAAACGCTCCGCGAAATCGAAAAAATCGTGAACGCCCGCATCCTCGAAAACGCAAAGGTCCAAAGCTACGAGACCGACTTCGACAAAAAGCCCGAGGGCACCCTCGCCTTCTTCGGCGAGAAATACGGCAGCCGCGTCCGCGTCGTGGACATCGGCGGCTACAGCCGCGAGCTGTGCGGCGGCACGCACGTCGCCGCCACCGGCGAACTCGGCCTCTTCAAAATCGTCAGCGAGGGCGCCGTCGCCGCCGGCACGCGCCGCATCGAGGCCGTCGCCGGCGACGCCGCCTACCTCCACGCGCTCGCCCAGGAGGACCGCCTCGCCGCCGCCGCCGCCCT
>JAISTY010000157.1 GCA_031272375.1 Opitutaceae bacterium
GGGGGGGGGGGGGGGGGGGGGGGGGGGGGGGGGCCCGGAAGGTCACGGGGCGAGATCCACGTGTTTCCAGTTGCGGGTGTCGAGGGGGTTGGCGTTCCAGTTTTTCACGCGCGGGCTGATGGCGCAGACCCTCGTGTAGAAATAGAGGGGCAGGCACGGCACCTCCTCGGCGAGGATTTGCTCGAGTTTCTGGAAGAGCGCCATGCGGGTCGCCTCGTCGGGGGCGTTGAGGGCGGCGGCATGGGCGGCGTCGTATCCGGCGTTGGAGAAGCCGGTCTGGTTGTTGCCGCCGCCGGTGAGCCAGAGGTCGAGGAAGGTGTTGGGATCGTCGTAGTCGCCGATCCAGCCGGCGCGGCTCATGTCGTATTCCATCGCCCGCGTCGTGCCGAGGTAGGTCTGCCACTCCTGGTTGTTCAGCTCGACGGCGATGCCGAGGTTCTCGCGCCACATCTGCTGCAGGGCCTCGGCGATGACACGGTGGGACTCGGAGGTGTTGTAGAGGATTTCCATCCGCGGGAAATTTTTGCCGCCGGGGTAGCCGGCCTCGGCGAGGAGTTCGCGGGCGAGGGCAAGGTCGCGGGGGATGGAGGCGCGCGAGGTGAATTTGGGCGAGGGCGGGGTGAAGTTGTAGGCGGGCGTCTGGCCGGCGCGGAGGATGTTTTCGACAATGGCCTCGCGGTCCAGCGCGATGGCGAGGGCGAGGCGGACGCGGCGGTCGTTGAGGGGCGGGCGGGTGGTGTTGAGGCGGTAATAATAGACGCCGTAATAGGGCGACTGGCGGTAGGACTCGGGATGTTTTTCGCGGTAAATCCGGGTCTTGTTGAGAGGGAGGGTGGAGGTGGCGTCGAGGCGTCCGGTGCGGAAGAGGCGCTCCTCGGAGTCGGGGTTGTCTATGGCGTGGAACTCGATGGCGTCGAGGCGCGTGGCGGCGGCGTCCCAGTAGGTCGCGGATTTTTCGACGGTGATTTTCTGGTTGGGGAGCCATTCGGCGAGGGTGAAGGGGCCGTTGCCGACGAAGCTGCCGGGGCGCGTCCAGCGGGTTCCGCGGCGGTCGAGGGCGTTGAACTTTTCCAGCGTGGCGATGTGCACGGGGAACCACGCGAAGTGCTTGAGGGCCTCGAGCAGGAAGGGCGTGCGGTGCGCGAGGCGGAGGACGAGCGTGCGGGCGTCCGGCGTCTCGACGCCGACCTTGGAGAAGTCGGACAAGCCGCCGTTGTAATAGGCCTCGGCGTTGACGAGGTGGAAGAGCTTGTAGGCGTATTCGGCGGCGAGCGAAGGCGTGAGGATGCGTTGGAAGGAGCGCGCGAAATCCCGCGAGGTGACGGGGTCGCCGTTGGACCAGCGGGCGTTGGCGCGGAGGTGGAAGACATAAACCAACCCGTCGGGGGAGATCTCCCAGCTTTCGGCGACGCCGGGGGCGACGCCCGCGCCCTCGGGGGCGTCCGTCACAAGCCCCTCAAGGAGGGCGCTGATGATGTGGTGCTCCGGGACGCCGGAGACGACGTGCGGGTCGAGTTCCTGCGGCTCGGTGCCGTTGCCGATGCGGAGGATTTTTTTGCCGGTGGTGACGGCGGACGCGGGGGCGTCGCCCCGTTTGCAGGCGGAAAAAAACAGCGGCGCGGAAAGAAGCGCGACGGCGAGGACGGCGGTGCGGGGGACACGGGACATGGCGCGGGACAAAAATGCAAAACGCGTGTTCTGAAAGCCGAAACGCGCGCGCGGGAGGCGCGGGCGGAGCTTATGGAACCCGTAAAACCCGCGAGGGTTGAAGAGTATCGTCCGCGCGCCCTTATCGCCCCGCGGGCTGGCTGATGTGACCAAGGATGACCTCGGATAGCGGACGCTTGGTTTTGCGCGCCTGTGCGCGCCACTTCTCGGCCCATGCGGCGGGGACGCGGACGTAAAGTGGCACATTGCCGGACGGCTTGCGACCGGCTCCGGGACGGGCGCCGCCGTGACCCGGTCGACATGCGCCGGCAAGCTCGGCATCGGTGCACTCGGGGGCGTCGGAGAAGTCTATATCTTCGTCACGGATGCCCGAAAGCCTTTCGATACCAGCCTTTTGCTCTTTCGTGAGCGGGCGGGCCATGACCTCCCCAAGCGTTGTTCTGATTGTTTTACCCATTGTATTTTTTCCTTTCCTTGCGGCTCGCCGGACGAGCCGAAATCAACCGTGTCACACCATTCCTTTCAACGTGGAGACCGCCACAACCAAAACCTCCCCGACCCTGCCAATGGTTTTCTCCCGCGGCTCCCCGTTCCTCCGCGAGGGGATCGCGAGGCGGAGCGGGTCGCCGAAAACGCGGGCGGCGGTTTCAAAATCAATGCCGTGCTTGGCAAGATTGGCCGCGGCCCTGGCGTCGTCCCACTCGAATTTCATGCGGCCAGACAAGCCGCCGTCACTTGATTGTCAACAGACAAATCAAGCGGCGGCGGCTTATTCGTCGCGGGTTTTGAAGAGTATCGTCCGCGCGCCCTCCGCGCCCGGCGGCGGCGGCTTGACGCGCACGCGCCTGAAGGCGTCCAGCGCCGAGGCGTCGAAGGCGGCGTTGCCCGATGACCGGGCGACGCGCATCCCCGAAAAGGTGCCGTCGGCGTTGATGCGAAAGGCCACTTCCACGCCGAGCAAATCGCCCAGTCCGGCGGGTTTTTCGTGGGCCTCCCGCAGCTGCCGCACGACCCAGGCGAGGTAGTCCGCCACCGCGTCGCCGCTGCTCCGCGACGCCGTTCCGCCCGCGCCGGACGCGCCGTCGAGCACGTCCGCGGTGTTGATGAGCGAGGGTTTCACCGGCGGCCCCGGTTTCTGGGGGCGTTTCGTCGGCGCCGCCTGCGAGGGGGCCGGCTTTTTCCCCTGCTGCTGTTTCAAAAACTCCTCGTAAGTCAGCGGCTTCGCCGGCGGCGGCTTGGGTTTCGGCGTTTTTTTCGGGGGAGGCGGCTTCGGCGGCGGCTTGTCGCCGGGATCCGGCTCCGGTTTCGGAACGGGATCCGGCGGCGGCGCCACCACCGGCGTATCGGACAGCGGCCGGACCGGCCCCAGCTCCACCGGCGGGGGCGCCGGCGGTTCCGCGCCCGCCACCGGCGCCGCGAAGTCATCGCCCGGCCCGGCCACCACCTCGAAGACCGGCTTCTGTTTCGGCGCGAGGAAACGCGCCACGTAGCCCGACACGAACAAGGCGCCGATCAGGGCCGCGTGCAGCGCCGCCGAAAGGAAGAACGCGCCTTTCCGCTCCGCCCCCATGCTCATTCCCCCGCCCGCGTGTCGAAGCTCACCCTCGACAGTTTGAGCCGCCCCAGCTCGTCCATCAGCGCGACAACCTGCTGCCATTGCAGCGAGAGATCCGCCCGGATGCGGATGACCGGCGGCTTGGGTTTTTCGGCGAGCGCCCGCAGGCGTTCCCGCAGCTGCGCGGCCGTCACCTGCGTGTTGCCGAACCAATAGCGCCCGTTGCGGTCCACCGAGACCGTCTGGAACTCCGTCCGCTCCTCGGTCTTTTGGGGTTTTTTGGACTCCACCGGCAGGTTGAGGGGGATGGTCTGGTCCAGCTCCGCCACTTTCGCCGTGATCATGAAGATGACGAGCAGGGTGAACGCCAAGTCCACGAGGTTGGTGACGTTCAGTTCCGAGACCGCGTTCATTCTCCGCCGTTGCCTGAAAGTCCGTGCCATCGCGCGCTCCGTTGCCGCCTCCTCAAAACGCCGGGCCGGGCGGCGGGGTGTCGCCGGCGCTTTCCAGTTCCAGACGGTCGGCCAGCGAGCTGGCGTAGTTTTCCAGCTCCGTCGTCAGCTGCCGCGACCGCCCCAGCAGGAAGTTGTAGCCGAACACCGAGGGTATCGCGACGACCAGGCCCGCGACGGTCGTCATCAACGCCGCCGAGACGCCCGGAGCCAGCGCGCGGAGGCTGGCGGACTGCTCCGCCGCCACCGCGCCGAAGGCGTCCATCACGCCCCAGACCGTTCCGAGCAGGCCGAGGAAGGGGGCGCCCGTGACGATGGTCGCGAGGAAAATCATGCTGGACTCGTAATTCAGGGTCCAGCGCGCGACGGCCCGCTGGATGCCGTTTTCCGCGTGCTCCATGCGCGCCCGCCCCGAGTCCTCGCCGCGTTTTTTCAGGAACGCCTCCGCGCGCCAGTAGGCGTCAATCGCGTCCGCGCACACATCCGCGTAGGGGATGCTGGAGTGCAGCTTCATGGCCTCCCCCTGGTCGAGGAGGGTTTTCTCCCCCCGCAACCTGGCCTCGAAGAGCAGGTTCATCCGCCGCGTCCGCGACAGCTCGAAATGCTTTCCGATCATCACCGTCCACGCCACGAGGCTCCCCAGCAGCAGCCCCGATGTGATGAGCTGCCCGACGAAGTCGGTCATCAAAAACATCTCTATGAGGTTAACGGTGGCGAGCGGCGGACACATCTGCGGGGAGGTTTGGATTGTTGGAAACGGTTCAGGGAAAAATTCGCGCGCACCCTGCCACCTCCGCGTCCCCCATCAATTAAAAATCCGCCCGCAGCGCGCGCGCCCGCAGGCCCGCGCGCACCGCCTCCAGATCCAGCCGGGCGCCGACCGCGACGCCGTTGCGGTCGAACCACCCGCGGTTCACCTCCAGGGCGAACAGCAGCGCCGTTCCCGTCGAGGCCACCGGCGTCTCGTCAAAGGGGACGAGCGCGTGGATTTCCCTCAAAACCCCCTCCGCGTCGAAGAACCCGATGTCCAGCGGCGTCGGCGTGTTGCGCATCCAGAAGCTCATCCGTTGCGGCGTTCCATAGACGAACAGCATTCCCTCGTCCGCGCCGAGGTCGCGCCGCCCCATCAACCCGCGCGCCATCTCCGCGCCGCTCACCGCCAGCTGCATCGCCACCCTCCGCCCGCCGACGCCGACGGGGAAGAAGTCCGCCGCCGTCTTTCGCGGCGCGGCCGCCGCCTGTCCCGCGGGGGCGTTGTCCGCCGCCCGGCGCCCGCACCCCGGCAGCAGCAGGCAGGCCGCCGCCCAAAACAACACCGCTCGCACGCGTTTCATCCCGCGCACCATCCCCGCCGCCGCGCTTTTTTCAACGCGCTTCTCCGCGGGGCGGTTTCCCCGCCGCGACAAGCCGCCGTCCGGCTCATCCGAGCAGCGGCAGAAGGGCGGCGATGATTTTGTCGCGGTCGGGACGGCAGGCGGCCTCGAGTTCGGGGGCGAAGGGCACCGGCAGATCCGCGGAGGCGATGCGGACGGGCGCGGCGTCGAGGTCGTGGAAGGCGTCCGCGGCGAGGCGCGCGAGGATTTCCGCCCCGAAGCCGTGGGTGAGCCGGCCCTCGTGCAGCACGGCGAGGCGGTGCGTGCGCGCGAGCGACCCGCGGACGGCGTCGAGGTTGAGCGGGGCGAGGCAGCGGAGGTCGAACACCTCGACGGATTTTTCGTATTCGGCCCAGAGCCATTCGGCGGCGGCGAGCGCGTGGCGCGTCATTTCGCCGTAGGTGACGAGCGTGGCGTCGCGGCCCTCGCGGAGGCGTTTGGGGCGCCAGACGGAGCGGTAGTCGGGGTCGTCCGCGACGGTTCCCTTGAGCGTGCGGTAAAGCCCCTTGTGCTCGAAAAGCAGGACGGGGTTGTCGTCCTCGTAGGCGGCGAGGAGGGCGTTGCGGGCGTCCTGTGGGGTCGAGGGGTAGAGGGCCTTGAGGCCGGGGACGGCGAGGAGCAGCGATTCGAGTTCCTGCGAATGGAAGCTGCCCATCGTCAGGCCGCCGCCGCAGGGGAGGCGGAAGACCACGGGCACCCCCGCGCCGCAACGGAAGCGCATCGTCGCCGCGTTCTGGGTGATCTGGGTGACGGCCTCGGTCGCGAAATCGGCGAACTGGAACTCCAAAATCGGGCGGTGCCCGTTGAGCGCGAGGCCGATGGCGAGGCCGGCGCAGGCGGACTCGGAGACGGGCGTGTTGAGGACGCGCGGGCGCGGGAAATCCGCCGCGAGGCCCTCGGAGACCTTGAAGGCGCCGCCGTAGCCGGCGATGTCCTGGCCGAGGAGGACGGCCTCGGGGCGCGTCGCGAGGATTTGCCGGAGGGCGCGGTTGAGCGACTGCGCGAAGGTGAGCGTCTCCCCGCCCGCCCGGAGGGGCCGTTCCAAATCCGGCGTGACGGCGGCTTGTCCCGTTGAAGGGGCGGCGAACAGCGGCGGCTTGGCGGGGGCGAAGACGGGCGAGGCGGCGCCGCGCTCCGGGCGCAGGCTGTCCGGCGAGGGACGCGGCAATCGGAGGCTGTGCCGGACGGAGGCCTCAAGGTAGGCGGCGATCCCGTCCTCGACGGCGGCAACTTGTCCCTCGCCAACAGCGGCGGCGACCTCGCGGCGGAAATTCGGGAGCGGGTCGGCGGCGGCGATGGCGGCTTTTTCGGCTTCGGAGAGGTAGTCGCAGGTGTCGTAGGCGGCGTGGCCGCGCAGCCGGAGGATTTTCGCCTCGATGAGGCGGGGGCGCCCCGTCCGCCGCACTTCGGCGAGGGCGTCGGAGAAAACCGTCAGGATTTCGGAGAGCGGCGCGGTGGTCGTGTCAATGAAGGCGTTCGGGATGCCGTAGGCGGCGGCGCGCTCGTGGAGGCGCGCGCCGGGGGGGTGCTGCTCGCGCGGGGGCGTCGAGTAGGCGATGTGGTTGTTCTCGATGACGAAGAGGACGGGGATGCCAAGGGTGCCGGCAAGGTTGAGGGCCTCATGGATGTCGCCGGTGGACGAGGCGCCGTCGCCGAAGAAGGCGATGCCGGCGGCTGGGCGTCCGAGGAGGCGTTGGGAGAAGGCGGAGCCGAGGACGGCGGAGACCATCGCGCCGAGGTGGGAAATCATGGGGAGCGAGCGGCGCGCGGGATCGCCGTGGTGGACGTTGCCCTCGCGGGCGAGGGTGGGGCTGGCGGCGTTGGCGAGGTATTGGTTGAGGTGGTCGCAAAGGCGCCCGCTCCAGACGAGGTGCCCGGCCAGGCCGCGGTGGGTGAGCGCGAGGGTGTCGGCGGACTTGTCGGCGAGCAGGGCGAGCGGGCCGGCGAGCTGCTCGGCGCCCTGCCCTCCCGTGACGGTGCCGCGGACGAGGCCCTGGCGGAAGAGTTCGAGGAGGCGGTTGTCGGCGTCGCGGGCGAGGCGCATCCAGGCGTAGGCGAGGAGGCGGTTTTGCGGCGATGCGGGATCGCCGGCCCCCACGGAGCGCGCGAGAAACGCGGGCGGCTCCGGAACGGGACTGGGTGCGGTGGGCGTGGAAGGCATCTGCGCGGACGCTGCCGCCGCCGCGACGGAAGAAAAGCCCGGATTGCCCGGCGCGCGCGGCGCGGTTGGGAAATCAGGGATTTCGCGCCTTCGCGTCCCGCGGCGGGGGGGAAAAGCCCCTCCCCATCGCACGGTTCAGCGCGCTGACGACCGCGAGGATGGAGGCGCGCTCGATGTTCGTGTCCATGCCCGCGCCGAAGAACGCGCCCCGCTCCGTCTTGATTTGGATATAGGAAACCGCCCCGGCGGCGGCGCCGCTTCCAAGGGAATGCTCGGCATAACTGACGACCTCGAAGCGCGGCAGCCCCAGCCCGTCCAGCGCGCGGACAAAGGCGTCAATCGGTCCGTTTCCGGAGCCTCTGACCGTTGTTTTCGCGCCGCGGATCTCCAGTTCCGCCCGCGCCTCCACCTGTCCGCCCTTGCCGGAGGCGCGGAAGGCGGCGAGCGCCAGCGGTTCGCGGCGTTCGATGTATTCGGCGAGAAACACGTCGCGGATGCGGGGCGGCTCCAGCTCGCGCCCCTCCCTGTCGGCGATGTCGTTCACGAGGCGTCCGATTTCGCGGTGCATCGCCTTGGGGAGCTGGAAGCCGAACTCCTTTTCGAGGACGTAGGCGACGCCGCCCTTTCCCGACTGCGAGTTGATGCGGATGATCGCCTTGTAGCTCCGCCCGATGTCCGCCGGGTCCATTGTGATGTAAAGCGTGCTCCACGGTTTCCCCGGACGCTGGCGCGGCCAGGATTTTTTGATCGCGTCCTGGTGCGAGCCGCTGAACGCCGTGAACACCAGCTCCCCCGCGTAGGGATGGCGCGGCGGCACCTCCATCCGCGTGCAGCGCTCGTAGACCTCCCGCACCGCGTTGATGTCCCCGAAATCCAGCCCCGGATCCACCCCTTGCGTGTAAAGGTTCAACGCCACCGTGACGATGTCCAGGTTGCCCGTCCGCTCCCCGTTGCCGAAGAGCGTCCCCTCCACGCGCTCCGCGCCGGCGAGCAGCGCCAGCTCCGTCGCCGCCACGCCGGTTCCGCGGTCGTTGTGGGTGTGCACCGAGACCACGGTCAGCGCGCGCCGCGTCAAATGGCGGCACATCCACTCGATCTGGTCGGCGTGCACGTTGGGCGTCGCGTATTCCACCGTGGCCGGCAGGTTCAGGATGATTTTGTTGTCCGGGGACGGTCCCCAGACGTCGGTGACGGCCTCGCAAACCTCCAGGGAGAAATCCAGCTCGGTGCTGTTGAAGCTCTCCGGCGAATATTCCAGGCGCAGGCGCGTTTCCGCGCCGAGGATTTCGGCGGCCTTTTTTTTGAGGAAGGCGACCGCGCCCGTGGCGATGCCTTTGACCTCCTCGCGGGAGGCGCCGCCGAAGACGTATTCGCGCTGGCAGGGGGAGGTTGAGTTGTAGAGGTGGAAAATGACCTCCCGCGCGCCGCGGACGGCCTCGAGGGTGCGCGTTATCAGCTCCTCGCGGCACTGGCAGAGCACCTGGATCGCCACGTCGCCGGGGATCAGGCCGCCGTCCATCAGGCGGCGGCAGAAGTCGAACTCGATGCGTGACGCCGACGGGAAGCCCACCTCGATTTCCTTGAAGCCGAGGCGGACGAGCATCGCGAAGAACTCGAGTTTTTCCTCGACGCTCATCGGTTGGGCGAGGGCCTGGTTGCCGTCGCGCAAATCCACGCTGCACCAGACGGGGGCCTTTGTGAGCGTGCGCCCCGGCCATTGGCGGTCCGGCAAATCCACTGGCGGGAAGGGCGCGTATTTTGTGATGGGAGACTTCTGCATGGGCTTCGTTTTGACGCCGGAAGGGAGGGCGCGCCGCCCCCCAAGTCAAGAGGCCGGAAGCCCCCGCGCCCGTAACCGCGCCGCCCCTCTCGCGTCTTGCGCCCCCGTGCGACATGCCCTTTCAAACAGCCTTCTCCCATGCCGGATGACGAACCCGAATTCGATTTCGCCGGCTGCCTCAGGCGTGTCCGCGACAACGACCAGACCGCCGCGCGGCGGCTTGTCGAACAACTCTACCCGCTCGTCAGCCGCATCATCCGCACGCGCCTGCCGCGCGCGACCCTCGAAGAGGATCTCGCCCAGGACGTCTTTCTGAAAATGTTCACCCGCCTCGACCAATACCAGGGCGCCGTCCCCTTCACCCACTGGGTTTCCCGCATCGCCGTCACCACCTGCATAGACGCGCTGCGCGCCCAGCGCCGCCGGCCGGAGTTCCGCTGGGCCGACCTCTCCGAGAACGAGGCGAACCTCCTCGACGCCGTCCTCACCAACAAGCGGGACGTCCACGCCGGCGAGGCGCTCGCCGCGCGCGAGCTGGTCCACAAGCTCCTCGACCTCCTCCAGCCGGAGGATCGCATGGTGCTGCAATACCTTGATCTTGAGCAGAAAACGCTTGTGGAAATCCGGGAGATCACCGGTTGGAACATCACCCTCATCAAGGTGCGCGCCTTTCGCGCGCGCAAAAAGCTCCAGAAACTTTTCCAGGAACTGAAACAAAAGGAACGCGCATGAACACCACCGCCGCCATCAACGCCAACGCCATCCGCCCGGCGCCCTGGCGCCGCCTCGCCACCGCCGCCCGCCGCATCGCCGACGACCGCTCGCACGAAATCCCCGCGGGGTTCGCCACGCGCGTCGTCGCCATCGCCTTCGCCCGCGTCGAGCCCACCCTTTCCGCGCTTTTCGCGCGCCTCGCCTGGCGCGCCTTCGGGGTCGCCTCCGTCCTCATGATCGCCTCCGTCGCCCTCAACCTTGGCAGCGCGGTCGAGGCCATCGGCGGCGACGACGCGCGCCTCTCCGCGGCCGTCCACGACCCCGTCGGCGAATACCTTGAGGCCGCCCAGCCCTGACCCACATGAACCGCAAAACCAAAGTCATCCTCGCGCTCGCCGCGATTTTCGCCGCCGGAGCCGTCACCGGCGGGTTCGGCTCCCTGGCGCTTTTGGAGAAGCGGCAGATCCGCCGCATCAGCAGCGAGCAAATCGCGCCGCGGCAGATCGAGCGACTGCAGCGGCGTCTCCAGCTGACGCCGGAGCAGCGGCAGAAAATCCAGCCCATCATCCTCAAGCACTCCGCGGAGCTGGCGAAGGCGCGCGCCAACGCCCACCGCGCCAGCGCCGCCATCATCGAGCGCATGGAAACCAGTGTCGCCGCCGAACTTACCCCCGCGCAGGTCGCGCTTCTCCAAAAAATGCGGGCGGAGGAACGCGCGCGCGTCCAGGAGATCCTCGAAGGGAAGCGTCCCGCCGGGAAGCCCGCGCCGAAAGCCGACCCCAAAAAAGCCCCGAAGAAGAAGCCGGACGCCAAGGCGAAGTCCGAAAAGGCAAAAGGCGAGAAACCGAAGCGCGACCCGCAGAAGCCGCCCGCGAAGAAGCCGCGCCCGCAACCCGCGCCCGACGCGACGCCCGACGCGGCGCCCCCGGCGTCCCCCGCGGCGCCCGACGCCGACATTCCCGTTATCGAGATTCCCTCCGTGCAGCCCCCGCCGGCGTGATAACATTTTTCTGAAAAAGGCACCCTCAACGCCATTCGTGGCGCGGGTAGCGGCGGGAGAGGGCGGGTTTGATTTCGGGATAGGTTTCCTTCCAGAAGAGGGTCAGGTCGTCGGTGATCTGGAGGGGGCGGTGGTTGGGGGCGAGGACTTCGATTTTCACGGGGACGCGTCCGTTGCCGAGGGAGAAGCGGCCCTCGATGCCGTAGAGTTCCTGGATGCGCGCGCTCAAGACGGGGGGGTTGCCGGTCGCGTAAATCAGGCGGGCGCGGCGTCCGTTGGCCATGATGAGTTTTTCGGGCAGCACGGACTCCAGCGCGGCGGCTTGCTCGGCGGTGAGCCAGTCGCGGAGGACGGGCATGACGGGTTTGTCCTTGAGTTCGCGGGCGCCGAGGGAGCCGTAGCAGATTTGCTCGATGAGGAGGGCGCGGTCGGCGTCGGTTATCGGGGGGATTTCGTATTCGGGGAAAGCGGCGGAGAGGGTGTTGACGCGGGCGATCCACTGCTCGGTAGTTTCGTTCCATTCGGTCAGGACAATTTCGCCGGCGGCGACTTGTCGTGCGAGGAGGGCGGCGGCTTGTCCGGGGGGGATTTGGTCGTCCGGGGCCGGGGTGGTTTCGAGGGCGAGGTCGCGGAAGAAACGCTGGCGGAAGGCGGTGACGCGGCGGACGGAGGGGTCGTAGCGGACGGTTGTGGTTGACGAGAGGGCGCCGGGGAAGAGTTCGGCGAGCCAGGGTTCCTTGATGGCGGTGCAGAGAGTGAGGAGGGTGGCGAGTTCGCGGCCCTGGATTTCGGTGATTTCGGAGGCGACGAGGAGGGGGGCGTTCTGGATGGCGGATTCGCGGGAGAGGGTGGCGCGGCGGTTGTGGAGGAGTTCGCAGCGGAGGGTGGCGGCGTCGAGGCGGCGGGCGATTTGGTCGGAGAAGCCGGCGAGGATGCATTTGCGGATGTCGTCGGAGCTGGGGCGGCGCGGCGGGTTGTTGTTGTTGCCGGAGGCGGCGGGTTGTCGGGGTGCGGCGGGAGGGTGGGCGACAAGTCGCCCTTGGGAGTGCGGCGGGTTGTCGCCGCACTCCAAATTGGGGGAGGCGTGGAGGGGGTTTTCGGTTTCGGCGATTTGGAGGAACTGGCGTTGGAGGGGGCCGATTTGGCGGGAGGTTTGGGCGTGGATGCCGAGGCGGGCGAGGGCGGCGGGGTTGTGGTTGTGGTGTTCGGCGTAGCGCCAGGCGCGGATGAGGCGGAAGAAGTCGGATTCGGTTTCGTCGCCGAGGAGTTCGTCGCGGAGTTCCTCGACGCGGCGGGGTTGGTTGCGGAGGAGGAGGGAGCGGTTTTGGGTGATGGCGGCCATGAGGGCGACGGCTGGCAGGCAGTCGCGGCGGGCGGCTTCGATGAACATGCGGGCGTAGCGGGGGTGGACGGGGTAGCGGAGCAGGGTGCGTCCGAGGGGGGTGATGGTGGAGGGCGGAGCGACGGGGCGCTCCGTCGAAAGCGGCGACAAGTCGCCGCACTCCAAAGGCGGAGGGGCGGCGGGA
>JAISTY010000200.1 GCA_031272375.1 Opitutaceae bacterium
ACCGTCAGCCGCCCGTTGTTGATGGAGGACGCGCCGCCCGCGCTGCCCACGTTCGACTGCAGCGCCGCCACCGCCGGATGCGCCGCCACCACCCGCGCCACCTCCTGCTGGTAGCGCGCCATACCCTCGAACGACACATCCTGCGCCGCCTCCGTCTGCACGTTGACCAGCCCCTGGTCGTCCGTCGGGATGAACCCCGCCGGTATCATCCGCGCCCACACGACCGTCAGCACCACCATCAGCGCGAGGACGGCCAGCGTCGTCTTCCGCCACTCGACGCATTTTCGCAGCGACCAGCCGTAGAACCGCAACGCCCCCTCGAACCCCGCCTCGATCCAGCGGTAAAGCCGCCCGTGCCCGTCCGCGCCCCCGTGGTCCGCCGCCGCGCCGAGGAAGCGGCTGCACAACATCGGCGTCAGCGTCAGCGAAACCACGCCCGACACCAGGATCGCCGCCGTGATCGTCACCGCGAACTCGTGCAGCAGGCGTCCGAGGATGCCGCCCATGAACATCAGCGGGATGAACACCGCCACGAGCGACAGCGTCATCGAGAGGATCGTGAACCCGATCTCCCCCGACCCGCGCAACGACGCCTCGCGCACGTCCATCCCCCTTTCCGTGTGGCGGACGATGTTCTCCAGCATCACGATCGCGTCGTCCACGACGAAGCCCACCGAGAGCGTCAGCGCCAGCAGCGAGAAGTTGTCCAGCGTGTAGCCGCAGAAATACATCGTCACGAACGTCCCCAGCAGTGCCATCGGGATGGCGACGCTCGGAATCAGCGTCGCCCGCAGCGAGCGCAGGAAGACGAAAATCACCAGCACGACCAGCGCGACCGACAGCAGCAGCGTGAACTCCACGTCGTGCAGCGACTCGCGCACCGCCAGCGACGCGTCGCGCAGCACCTTCAGCGTCACCGATTCCGGCAGCTGCTCCTCGAAGGCCGGCAAGATCGCCCGCACGCGGTCAACCACCTCCACCGTGTTCGTCCCCGGCTGCTTCTGCACCGCCAGCACGATCGCCCGCCTCCCCTTCCCCTCCTCGTAAAACCAGCTCGCGACGCGGTTGTTCTGCACGCTGTCAATCACCTCCGCCAGCTCCCCCAGCCGCACCGGCGCGCCGTTGCGGTAGGCGACGACGATGTTCCTGAACTCGTCCACGCCCGCCAGCTGCCCCGTCGCCACCACCGTCAATGACTGGTGCGTGCCGTCCACCACGCCCGTCGGCAGGTTGACGTTGTGCGACCCCAGCGCCGCGCTCACCTCGTTCAGCGAAATCCCCCGGCTCGCCAGCAGCCTTGGATCCAGCCGCGCCCTCAACGCGTATTTCTGCGAGCCGAAAACCTGCACCTGCGAAACCCCGTCCACCATCGAAAGCCGCTGCGACAGGATCGTCTCCGCGTATTCGTTGACGACCGGCAGCGCCAGTGTCGGCGAGCTGAGCGACAGCCACAGCACCGGCTGGTCCGCCGGGTTGGTTTTCCGGAACGACGGCGGCGCCGGCATGTCGTTCGGGAGGCGCCGCTGCACCGCCGCGATCGCCGACTGCACGTCCTGCGCCGCGGCGTCAATGTTCCGGTCCAGCGTGAACTGCAGCGTTATCCGCGTGCTCCCCAGCAGGCTCACCGAGGTCATCGAGTCTATTCCGGAAATCGTGGAAAACTGCTGCTCCAGCGTCGTCGCCACCGCCGACGCCATCGTCTCCGGCGTCGCCCCCGGCAGCGTGGCCGTCACCACGATGGTGGGGAAATCCACGTTCGGCAGGTCGCTCACCGGCAGCTTGCGGAACGCCAGCAGCCCGAAGAAGCACAACGCCCCCGTCAGCAGGGTCGTCATCACCGGACGCTTGATGCAAATCTCCGACAGGTTCATCGCCGCGCCCCTTGGTTTTCCGTTGTTGCCCTTGGTGTTTCCATCCGCGCGACAGTTGCCGCCGGCGGGGGGATTTGGGAGGAAAATCTTCCCGAAAAAGCAAACCGCGCGGCGTCCCCGCGCCCGCGGCGGCTTGTCCGCCCCGCCCCGCCCTGCCCTACCGTTTCACATGCGCCCGCATCGTCTCCATCAGCACGTCCAGCGTGACGACCCGCGTGTCCTTCCGCAGCAGGCCGATGACTTTTTCGACATCCGCGAGGCTCTTCGACCAGCAGTGCACACCGACGATGCTGTAGCCGTCGGCCTTCGTCAGGTCGCGCGGCAGCTTGTTCAACTTCTCCGCGACCTCCTCGTTCTCGCAGCCCTTCAGCGGCGTCCACAGCGAGAAGCGCAGCGACGCCACCGGCTTGCCGTTCACCCAGCTCAATTTCCCCGCGTATTTGTGATACGGCACGTAATCCAGCAATATAAGTCCGCCGATTTCAGGATGATCCAGATACAGTTTCCACAAGTCCGCCCGCTCCGCCGCGTCCGTGTCAATAATCTCAACGTAACGCATCCCCGCGGCGGCCATCGTCCGCGCCAGCTTCCGCGTGTGCTCCGCGAGGAGTTTTTTGCCGGGATAATCCGTCGGGTAAAAATACCCCAGCCCCGACGGCCCCGCGACAAAGTAGTCCCGCGCCGCCCCGCCGGTTTTCGCGTTCCTGTAAAACCACTGCAACGCCGGCGGCGCCAGGTCGCGCAACGACGGCGACAGCCCGTAATTCATCGGGAACTTCCCGCGCAGCGGGCTTGAAAACCAGCGCTGTTTCCCGTCCCCCGCGAAACTCTTCAGCGTCCAGCCGAGGTTGTCGCCGTCCGTCAGCACGAACGCGACCAAGTGCGTCTTCTCGTTCCCGGGGATGATTTGGGTCGCCGGCGTTCGCTGCGCGATCGCTCCGCCCGGCTCGAACGCGCTCAACACCGACAGATTATGCGCGCCGTTCGTCGGGATGTTGTGGCGCGCGTTTTTGGAAAACGAGCGGATCACCTCGCGCTCGCCCTTGTCCTTTGTGTTGCCCCAGCCGAACAGCGGCCTGTCCCGCGACGGCTTCCGCGGGTCTATCCACGTCGGGAACGCGCTGTCGTAGGCGACCGGGGATCCCGCGTAGATCAGATAGTCGCGCAGCACGCTCGCCGAGTTCGGGCTTAAGTCCGCCGCGAAGTCCGCCTTCAGCCACGTCCGCGGCTCGCGCAGGAAATCCGCGACCTTCCAGCCGCCGACGTCCGCGACTTTGCCCCAGCCCGTTATGCCCGCGATTTTCCGTTCCAGCCCCGCCTCCACGACCGCCGCGTTTTTCAGCCCCGCCACCATCGTCGCCACCTGGATGGAGTCGGGATTGCGCGCGTCGTATAGGACATACCCCCGCGCCGCCGGCGCGAACCGCCGCAACACCGCCTCCGGCGTCTCCCCGCGATGCGTCCGCACTTTGTAATCGTTTTCCAGAACCTCCAGAAATCCCTCGTAGCCGGTGTTCCGGAAGGTGAAATACAACTGTTTCGGCGACCCGTTTTTGGCGAGGAGGCCCTGCAGGCTCGCATAAACCAGCAGCTCGCTGTCGGGCTTTATCAGGCCGCCGTCGAGCACCCAAAGCTCCGTGGCCGCCCGGTGCGCCCGCGGCACTCCTGAAAACGTCTCCGCGCCCCGCAGCGACAAGCCGCCGACGGCGAGCGTTAGAAGAAAAAAAAGGGCGCGCAGGTGGTTTCTCATGGGGAAATTGTCCGGTTCCAAAAAAACGGCGGCAAGCTGCCGTCCCGCTCTGTGCTATGTCAACCTGCCATTCCCCTGCCCTCCCCTTCCCTTTTGGGGGAAACGCTCCCGCGCGCGCCTCAGTTTTCCCCGTTCAGCCGCTTGCAAATCGCGCAGACGTGCCCGTCGCAGCCGCGCGCCGTGCAGAACGTCCGCCCCCAGTAAATCATCCGCAAATGCAGGCGGTTCCACTCCCCTTTCGGAAACAGCCGCTTCAAGTCCCGCTCCACCGCCGTCACGCCCGCGTCCGCCGCCGACAGCCGCCACCGCCGCGCCAGACGGTGGATGTGCGTGTCCACCGGCAGCGCCGCCTCGCCGAACGCCTGCGACATCACCACCGACGCCGTCTTGTGCCCGACGCCGGGCAGCGCCTCCAGCTCCGCGAACGTCCGAGGCACCCTGCCGCCGTGCCGCTCCGCGATGAGCCGCGACAGTCCTTGCAACGCCTCCGCCTTGCGCGGCGCCAGCCCGCACGACCGCACTAAGCCGTCAATTTCCGCGACGCTCATGCGCGCCATCGCCGCCGGCGTCCGCGCCCGCGCGAACAGCGCCGGCGTCACCAAGTTCACACGTTTGTCCGTGCATTGCGCGGACAGCACCACGGCGACGAGCAACTCGAACGCGCTCCGGTGCCGCAGCGGGATCGCCGGCCTCGGAAACGCCTCCGCCAGCATCCGCCCCGCGATTTTCGCCCGTTCTTGTTGGGTCATGCTTTTTTTGAACCGCCCCGCCCTCCCCTGTGGAACTCCAAAACGCGGAACACACCTCCCGCCCGCTGAAATATCCGCGCCCGGGAAAACACCTTCGCGCGGGGATTTTCCGCCGCCGTTCCCACGCGCCGCTTAATTCATGTTTCTAATGAACACCGCTCTCATTCATCCGCTTTTATCGTGGCAATCAGTTGTTGTTCTGCTCATATCTTATTCATTACCAACAATCTGATGCCGTTTCTTATTTGAATTATTTTTTCAATCATCATAATAACTAATTCTGCTTTTTGCGAAATTGCCCTTGCGTGGCGGGCGGGCGCGGCGGTTTTTGGGCGGCGTTATGCGCAGCATGAACATTCAAAACAACCGCACCGAAAACGTCGGCGGCCTTTGTCGCCGCGACTTCATGAAACTCGCGGGAGGCGCCCTTGCCGGCCTCGCCCTCTCGCGGTTTCCGTCGCGCCTCGACGCGCAGACGTTCGGCGCGAAACGCTCCGGCGAACTCAACATCCTCTGCTGGGAGGGCTATAACACGGAGAACGTCCTCGGTCCGTTCCGCAAGGCGTTCCCCGGCGTCAAGGTCAAGGCGGAGTCGGGCACGGACGATCCGTCCATGATCAACAAACTCCGCGCCGGGGAGACGAAGGTCTGGGACCTGATCAACGTCAACCAGTGCTGGGCGGTCGGGCAGATGTGGCCGGAGAAGCTCATCGCGCCGCTGCCGCGGGAGCGTTTCGAGCCGTGCATGAAGCAGATGATGAAGTGGTTTTACGACGAGAAGAAGGGCATCACGCCGTTCGCGCTCACGCCCGACGGCAAGGAGCTGCTCGGCCTCGTGCAGCGCTTCGGGCCGTTCTCGTTCGTCGTGAACACGAAAAAGATCTCGCGCGCGATGGCGGAGGACCAGGGATTGCCGCTGTTCATGGATCCGAAGCTCAAGGGGCGCTACGCGGTGCTGGCCTACGACAACTGGAACGTCATGCACCTGTGCATCACCGCCGGCTTCACGCCGTTCAAGGAGCACACGCCCGCGGAGGTCGAGGCGTTCCGCAAGACCGCGAAGCAGCTTTTCGCCAACGCCAAGATGGTCTCCGGCGACCTCGTGCAGCTCAACCAGGCGCTCGTGAACGGCGACATTGACTGCTACTTCTCCGGCGGCACCTACACGGCGTCGCCCGCGCGCATCGAGGGCTTTTCGGAGGTGCGCGGCATTTCGCCGCTGCGCGGGCCGATGGACGGCAAGGGGGCGATGCAGTGGTTCGAGCTGACCTCGCTCGTCAACAACCCGCAGTTGAGCAAAAGCGCGCTGGATTTCCTGGAGTTCATCCAGAAGCCGGAGATCTGCAAGGCGGTGGCCTTCGCGGAGGGGACTTACAACCCGGTCTCGCAGATGTCGCGCCCCGAGGTGTTCGCGAAGTTCAGCAAGCAGGAGCTGGACGCGTTGCAATGGGAGTCCCTCGACGAGGAGATGAGCCGCAGCGTGGACTACCAGATCGTGCCGGACAACGACCTGCTGACCTCGATTTACAACGAGGCCAAGCGGACGCGGACGTGAGCCGTCCCCGAACCGGAAACCCGCAGCAAGGGAGGCGTCCGCGCCTCCCTTTTTTTTTTGCGAACGCGGACGTGGCGGCGACGCCGCTCATTCGTTCGGGGCGGTGATTTTGAGGCGGAGAAATTGGCGGGGGGAATCGGCGGGGGCTTCAATGGTGACGGGAGGGGCTCCGGGGACGGAGGGGGTGACGGGGGCGAAGAGGTTTTCCCATGTTCGGAGGTCGGTGGATTTCTGGGGCTGGTAGGTGAAGCCGGCGCGGGCGGGGCGGAAGGTCATGGACAAGTCGCCGCCGGCAAGCCGCACCGCGGGGAGATGCGACAAGCCGCCGCCGGTTTGCGGAACCTCGGCGTCGGGGCCGGGGATGAGGGCGTAGGCAAGGAAGTCGTCCGCGGAAAGGGCGCGGGGATTGAAGGGCGGCGGGAGTCCGGCGATGAGGTCGTAGGAATTCCGGACGGTGGCGTTGCGGGTGAGGTGGTAAGTTTGCGCGGCGGCGGTGTCGGTGAGGACGAGGCGGTGGAGGACGAGGGCGGCGGGGGCGCCCGCCACGAGGCTGTTTTCGGGTTCGAGGAGGGTCAGGATGTTCGGGACGTTGGCGATGGTGGCTTTGGCGGGATTGGAGAGGCGGAGTGAGGCGGCGTCGCCGAGGACGATGGCGCGGAGGG
>JAISTY010000065.1 GCA_031272375.1 Opitutaceae bacterium
CGACCTCCTCCACAACCACTACGCCCTCTACGAAACCCCGGCCGGCCTCGTCCTCATGGACCGCCGCGCCGCCGGCGAACGTATCTGGTTCGAACGCCTCCAGGCCGAATACCGCGCCGGCCGCCCCCCCACCCAGAAACTCCTCTTCCCAGTCCCCCTCGAATTCGACCCCGTCTCAAGCTCCTGCCTCCTCGACCGCATCGAGTTCTTCTCCGAACACGGCGTCGAAATCGCCGAGTTCGGACGCAACTTCTTCCGCATCGAGGCCATCCCCGTCTGGATGGAACCCGCCGACGCCGCACCCCACGTCCGCGAACTCGTCGCCAACCTCCGCGACGGCGCCCTCCACGGCGCCAACCTCGACCTCGCACGCGAGGCCCTCGCACGCCTCTCCGCCTCCAAGGCCGTCAACCTCGGACGCGCCCCCGACGCCGACGAACTCCGCCGCCTCCCCGACCGCCTCTTCGCCTGCCGCAACCCCATGACCAGCCCCTCCGGCAAACCCACCCCCGTTGAAATCCCCCTCTCCGAAATCGCCCGCCGCCTCCAACGCTGACCGCCCCAAAAAAACGCATCCGCCCCCGCCGATGCTTGCCAAATCCACCTTGAGACGCCCCGCCCGCCCCACTTCCCTCCCCCGCCTTATGTCCACCCAGTCTTTCGTTTTCTCCTCCGAATCCGTCGGCGAAGGCCATCCCGACAAGGTCGCCGACCTCATCTCCGACTCCGTCCTCGACGCCTGCCTCGCCCAGGACAAGTCCAGCCGCGTCGCCTGCGAAACCCTCGTCAAATCCAACCTCGTCGTCCTCGCCGGCGAAATCACCACCCGCGCCAAACCCGACTACAACCGCATCGTCCGCGACGCCATCCGCGACATCGGCTACGTCAACGCCGACGACGTCTTCCACGCCGACACCGTCTTCATCAACAACTACCTCACCCGCCAGTCCCCCGACATCGCCCAGGGCGTGGACGCCCGCAAGGCCGAGGGCAAGAAAACCGCCGAGCAGGGCGCCGGCGACCAGGGCCTCATGTTCGGCTTCGCCTCCAACGAAACCCCCGAACTCATGCCCGCACCCCTCATGTTCGCCCACCGCCTCGGCCGCGAACTCACCGCCGTCCGCAAATCCGGCGCCGTCAAATGGCTCCGCCCGGACGCCAAATCCCAGGTCTCCGTCCGCTACGTTGACGGCAAACCCACCGAAATCGTCAACGTCGTCGTCTCCACCCAGCACGCCGCCGACGCCAAACACGCCGTCATCGAAAACTTCATCATCAAAAACATCATCAAAAAAGTCCTCCCCGCCTCCCTCCTCACCAAAAACACCGAGTATCTCGTCAACCCCACCGGCAAATTCGTCGTCGGCGGTCCGCAGGGCGACAGCGGCCTCACCGGCCGCAAAATAATCGTGGACACCTACGGCGGCTGGGGCCGGCACGGCGGCGGCGCCTTCTCCGGCAAGGACCCCTCCAAGGTGGACCGCTCCGCCGCCTACATGTGCCGCTGGGTCGCCAAGAACATCGTCGCCGCCGGCCTCGCCGACGCCGCCGAACTCCAGGTCGCCTACGCCATCGGCCACCCGCGCCCCGTCAGCGTCTACGTGGACACCCAGGGCACCGGAAAAGTCGCCGACGCCAAAATCGCCGCCGCCGTCGAACGCGTCTTCTCCTTCAAGCCCGCCGACATCATCCAACAACTCAACCTCCTCCGCCCCATCTACCGCCGGACGACCAACTACGGCCACTTCGGCAAACCCGGCCTCCCCTGGGAAACCTCCACCAAGACCGCCGCCCTCAAGGCTGCCGTCAACGCCGCGTGACGCCGCAAGCCTTCAACCCGCCACACCCGCCCCTCACCATGCCCAAACCCGCCGCCCGCGCCACCGCGCGCAAACCCGCCGCCGATTACCTCGTCGCCGATATTTCCCTCGCCGACTGGGGCCGCAGGGAAATCGCCATCGCCGAGCAGGAAATGCCAGGCCTCATGGCCATCCGCAAAAAATACGCCGCCAAAAAACCCCTCGCCGGCGTCCGCGTCACCGGCTCCCTGCACATGACCATCCAGACCGCCGTCCTCATCGAAACCCTCGTTGACCTCGGCGCCTCCGTCCGCTGGGCCTCCTGCAATATCTTCTCCACCCAGGACCACGCCGCCGCCGCCATCGCCAAAACCGGCGTCCCCGTCTTCGCCTTCAAGGGCGAGTCCCTCGAGGAATATTGGGAGTTCACTTGGCGCGCCCTCTCCCATGCCGGGAAAAACCCAGGCCCCCAACTCGTCGTGGACGACGGCGGCGACGCCACCCTCCTCCTCCACAAGGGCCTCGAAATGGAAAACGGCTCCGACTGGACACGCCGCCCCGCCGCCTCCCGCGAGGAGCAGGTCATCAAAAAACTCCTCCGCAAAATCGGCGAAAACCAGCCCGGCATCTTCGCCCGGATGGTCTCCGGCTGGCGCGGCGTCTCCGAGGAAACCACCACCGGCGTCCACCGCCTCTACCAGCTCCACGAACGCGGCGAACTTCTCGTCCCCGCCATCAACGTCAACGACTCCGTCACCAAGTCCAAATTCGACAACCTCTACGGCTGCCGCGAATCCCTCGCCGACGGCCTCAAGCGCGCCACCGACGTCATGATCGCCGGCAAGGTCGCCTGCGTCTGCGGCTACGGCGACGTCGGCAAGGGCTGCGCCCATTCCCTCCGCGGCTTCGGCGCCCGCGTCATCGTCACCGAAATTGACCCCATCAACGCCCTACAGGCCGCGATGGAGGGCTTCGAGGTCAACACCGTCGAAAGCACCCTCGGCAACGCCGACATCTACGTCACCACCACCGGCAACCGCGACGTCATCACCCTCGAGCACATGCGCCGCATGAAGGACCAGGCTATCGTCTGCAACATCGGCCACTTCGATAACGAGATCCAGGTCGGCCGCCTCTGCGCCGCAAAGGGCGTCCGCCGCCTCAACATCAAACCCCAATACGACCGCTTCTCCTTCCCCGGCGGCCGCTCCATCTACCTCCTCGCCGAGGGCCGCCTCGTCAACCTCGGCTGCGCCACCGGCCACCCGTCCTTCGTCATGTCCAACAGCTTCACCAACCAAACCCTCGCCCAACTCGACCTCTGGGCCAACCGCGACACCTACAAGCCCGGCGTCTACCGCCTCCCCAAACACCTCGACGAGGAGGTCGCACGCCTCCACCTCGAAAAAATCGGCGTCAAACTCACCCGACTCACCAAGGCCCAGGCCGACTACATCGGCGTCCCCGTCAACGGCCCCTACAAAGCCGACCACTACCGCTACTGACCGTCCGGCGCGCGCATCCGGGCGCGCCCGCCGCATCCCAGTTGGAGTGCGGCGACTTGTCCTCGCCGACGCGCGGCCCCGCTTCCGTTCGAAAATCCCTTTTGGAATGCGGCGACTTGTCCTCGCCGACGCGCAGCCCCGCTTCCGTTCGAAAATCCCTTTTGGAGTGCGGCGACTTGTCGCCGCTTTCGACGGCGCAACCCGGCGCGCCGCCCGCCGCCCTCATTCCCCGCCACCGCCCACCACATCCACTTTCGCTCCCGGCACCAACCGCAGCTGGCCGTCCGTCACCACCGTCTCGCCCGCCTTCACCCCTTCGAGGATCTCCACCCGCCCGCCGCTCCGCAGCCCCGTCTTCACCTCGCGGAAATCAACCGTCCCGTTCGCCGTCAGCGCGAAAATCCTCGCCCCGCCCTGCCCCGTCGTCACCGCCCGCTCCGGCACCAGCACCGCCTTCTTCTCCACCCCAAGCTCCAGCGCCACCCGCACAAACTGCCCCGGCCACAAACGGTGCCGCTTGTTCGCGAACACCGCCTTCAGCAAAATCATCCCCGTCGCCGGATCCACCGCGTTGTCCACGAAATCCAGCCGCCCTTCGATCGCCCCACCCCCGTCCGCCCCGTGCGCCCGCACCGGCGCCTCCCCGCGCGCCAGCGCCGCCCTCACCTTCGGCAGCGACGACTCCGCCACCGAAAACGTCACGAACACCGGCTCGAGCTGGTTGATGACCGCCGCCGCCTGCGTGTCGTTCGCCTTCACCAGCGCCCCTTCGTGCAGAAACCGCTGCCCCACACGCCCCGGTATCGGCGCCCGGATCTCCGCGTAGCTCAACTGCAGCTCCGCCGCCGCCAGCGCCCCCTTCTTCACCTCGACAACCGCCCGCGTCACCTCCGCCCGCGTCAGCAGCTGCGCGTATTGCTCCTTCGAGACAACCTGCTGCCGCGCCAGCTCCTCGTAGCGCTCCGCCTCCGCCTTCGCCTGCGCCGCCTCCGCCTCCGCCTGCGCCAGATCCGCCCGCGCGATCTGCACCTGCGTCGCCAGCGGCCTCCGGTCGATCGTCACTAACAAATCCCCCTCCTTCACGTCCTGCCCCTCGCGGAAATGGATCGCCTCTATCAGCCCGTCCACCTGCGAGCGCACCGCCACCGTGCGGAACGCCTGCACGTTCCCGATCGCCTCCTGCGTCACCGGCAAATCCTCCTCCGTCGCCGTCGCCACCTTCACCGGCACCGCCCGCGCCTTCCGCCCGCCCCCGGACGCCTTCCCGCCGTCTTTGTCGCAGCCGGCCGTCGCCAGCATCAGACCCGCGATGGTGACGCGGATCGCCCACGGAAACACGAATGAGAGTGGAAAGCGCATGGCCGCGAACGCTCCCGAAAATCCCGCCGCCCGCAAACCTTGATTTCCCCGGAAAAAAGCCCGCGGCACCCTCAATCCAGCGGCTCGATGTCCTCCATCGGCACCGCCACGTGCACCCCCTGCTGAATCACGTCCATCGAGACGACGATCCCCTCGTTCCTCCCCGGATTCTCCACAACGCCCTCGATGCCGCGCAGCGGCCCGGACTTGACGCGCACCCGCGCCCCGCGCGTGAGCCGCGCCCGCAGCGCAAGCCCGACGCCCGCGGCCACCAGCGCGCGGATCGCGTCAAGCTGCCGCAGAAAAAGCCCCTCGTCCGTCACCCCGATCGTCCGCACGACAAGCTGCCGCTGGTAAAGCCGCGCCTTCTGCTCCAGCGGGATTTTCGCGAAAACGTAGCCGGTGAACAGCGGCTTCGTGTAGGCGCGGAAAACCGCCCCGTGCCGGTGCCTCCGCTCGACCAACGGCAGGTAATGCTCCCAGCCCAGCCTGCCGAGCATCCCGTCGAGCTTCTTCTCGCACCGCGGCTTCGTGTGAACCGCGAACCACGCCTGTTCCGCCTCGCTCACCGTTGCAAAAGATGCCGGACCGCCGCCGCGTAGCCGCCCGCCCCGAAACCGGAGACCAGCGCCACCGCCGCGCCCGCGGTGACGCACACGTGCCGGAACGCCTCCCGCCCGTGGATGTGCGAAAGGTGCACCTCCACCGCCGGAATGCCCGAACCGGCGATGGCGTCCCGCAGCGCGACGCTCGTGTGCGACAACCCGCCCGGATTGATCACCAACCCGTCGCAGCCGGCGTCGGCCAGCGCCCCGATTTTGTCAATCAGCGCGCCTTCGTGGTTGCTCTGGAAAAACTCCAGCTCGGCGGCCCCGCCGAACTCGCCGCGCAGCCCGCTCTCGATGTCCGCGAGCGTCGCCATTCCATAGATGCCCGGCTCGCGCTTCCCGAGGCGGTCGAGATTGGGGCCGTTGAGGATCGCTATCTTTTTCATGACGGCAGCCTGTCGCGCCCGCCCGCCCCCTGGCGAGTTTTTACCGGAAGCCGTTTCAGATCACCCGCCTCCCCTCTTTTTTTACGAGTTTTTTAACCACGGATTTCACCGGTTAAAACGGATTACACTGATTTTCAATTCATTCAATACCAATGGTTTTTATCCGTGGAATCCGTGAAAGTCCGTGCCATCCGTGGTGGGTTTGGAAAGCCGTTTCTTTACGGGAGATGCTCTTACAACGGGTTCGCCGTCCCGATGAATTCCCACGGCAGCCCGAACGCCTTGGAAAGCTCCGCGGCGAGCGCGCGGACCCCGTGCGTCTCCGTCGCGTAATGCCCGCACAGGTAAAGGTTGAGCCGCTGCTCCTGCGCCGTGTTGAAAAACTCCTCCCGCAGCTCGCCGGTCACCAGCGTGTCAATGCCGCCCGCCGCCAGCTCCGCCATCGAGCCGCTCCCCGACCCGCTGCAAAAGGCCACCTTCGCGGGCCGCGCGGAGCCGTATTCGATCGCCGTGTGACGCGGATAATGCCGCGCGATTCTTTCGCGCAGCTCCTCCCGCGAAAATCCGCACGGCGCCGCGCACCCGATCGGCTCGCTCTCCTTGAAAAAAAGCCGCTGGTCCGGCGCGAGGCCGAGCTGCGCCGCGAGCAGCGCGTTGTTCCCGATCTCGGGATGCGCGTCGAGCGGCAGGTGGCTGGAGTAAAGGGCGATGTTGTTGCGGATGAGCGTCGCCACCGCCTCGTAAAGCGGCCCCGTGAGCGGACGCGGCATGTTCCAGTAGAGGCCGTGGTGCGTGATCAGAAAATCAACCCCCGCCGCCGCCGCCGCCCGGAACGGCTCCAGCCCGGCGTCAACCGCCGCCCCGATTTTCGTCACGCGGGTGTCGTTGGCGACCTGAAGCCCGTTGAAGGCCCCGGGATAATCCTTGAAGTCGGCGCGGCGGGTGCGCCGGTCGCAGTGCGCGACAAGCTCGGCGAGCGTTGGCATGGCCCGCAGCGAAGGCGCCAAACCGGAAAACGGAAGCGGAAACTCGCGTTGCGCCCGGGCCGCGCCCCCTTTTCCTCGCCGCCCATGAGCGCCATTGACGACCTCCGCACCACCATCGCCCGCCTCCGCGCACCCGGCGGCTGCCCATGGGACATCGAGCAGACCCACCAGTCCCTCGCGCGCTGCCTCGTGGACGAAACCAGCGAGCTGCTCGAGGCCATTGACGACAACGACCTCCCCCACATGCGCGAGGAACTCGGCGACGTCCTGATCCAGGTGCTCTTCCACGCCCAAATCGCCTCGGAAAACGGCGCCTTCGACTTCGACGACGTCGCCCGCGAGGTGAACGAGAAACTGATCCGCCGCCACCCGCACGTCTTCGGCGGCAACCCCGCCGGCGTGCGCGACACCGCCGGCGTCCTCTCCCAATGGGAGCAAATCAAGCGCGCCGAAAAAACCGCCGCCGGCGCCGCGCCGGAACGCCCGCCGCTCTTCAAAAAGCTGCCGCCGCGCCTCCCCGCCCTCCTCTTCGCCGAGGCCGTCTGGAATCAATTCCGCAAAAACAAGCTGCCGTCCGTGAAGGGCGCCGACGCGAAACACATCGCAAACGTCGCGGCGGATTTGGACGAGGCGGAGATCGGCGAAATGCTCTTCACGCTGGCCGCCGCCGCGCGCGAACGCGGCGTTGACCCGGAGTCCGCCCTCCGCCGCCACGCGCAAAGGGTCGTTGACGAGGCGGTGAAGGCCGCGGAGGGGAACTGAAACGCCCCCGCCCCGCGCCGCCTCCCGCACCGGTTTTCCGCTTCCCGTCGGAGGCGTTCCCCCCTTCCCTCCGCGCCCTCCACATGAGCGACCTCCCTTCCTCCTCCCTGCGCTTCTTCGCCGCGCGGCGCTTTTTCCCGCTCTTCCTCACCCAGCTCCTCGGCGCCTTCAACGACAACGTCCTCAAGTGCGCCTTCACCCTCCTCGCCACCTTCCACTTCTCCCGCACCCACGGCTGGAACCCCGCCATCTCCACCCAGCTCATTGCCGCCCTCTTCGTCCTCCCTTTCTTCCTCTTCTCCGCCCACGCCGGACAGCTCGCCGACAAATTTGACAAGGCCCGCCTCGTCGTCCTCGCCAAGATCTGGGAACTCCTCGCGATGGCGCTCGGCTCCGCCGCCCTCCTCGCCGCCTCCCCCTGGCTCCTCGCCGTCACCCTCTTTCTCCTCGGCGCCCAGGCCGCCTTCTTCGGCCCCCTCAAATACGCCCTCCTCCCCCAGCACCTCCGCGAAAATGAACTCCTCGCCGGCAACGCCCTCGTCGAGGCCGCCACCTACATCGCCATCCTCGCCGGCACCGTCGCCGGCGGCCGCCTCGTCCTCGACGCCTCCGGCAACCCCTCCCCGCTCCCCGTCTGCGTCATCCTGTTGACGTGTTCCCTCGCCGGCCTCCTCTCCGCCCTCCGCATCCCACCCGCCCCCTCCGAAAACCCCTCCCTCAAACTCAACCCCAACCTCCTCTCCGCCACCGCCGCCCTCCTCAAAAACGCCTCCCGCAACGGCCCCGTCTTCCGCTCCATCCTCGGCATCTCCTGGTTCTGGCTCATCGGCGCCTTCTGGCTCACCCTCACCCCGGCCTTCGTCTCCAACCACCTCCGCGGCGACGCCGGCGACGTCACCGCCCTTCTCCTCCTCTTCGCCCTCGGCATCGGCGCCGGCTCCCTCCTCTGCAACAAACTCCTCCGCGGCGAGGTCTCCGCCAAGTTCGTCCCCCTCGCCGGCATCGCCGGCTCCCTCTTCATGGCCGACGCCGCCGTCCTCGCCGCCACCCTCGGCGACCGCTTCGCCAACGGCGGCTTCTCCCTCGCCTCCCCCGCCGGCCTCCGCCTCTCCGTTGACCTCGCCGGCATCGCCGTCGCCGGCGGCGTCTTCTCCGTCCCCCTCTACGCACTCATGCAGCGCCACTCCGCCCCCACCCACCGCTCCCGCATGGTCGCCGCCAACAACATCCTCAACGCCCTCTTCATGGCCGCCGCCGCCGCCCTCGCCGCCGCCCTCTTCGCC